>JANNKN010000165.1:0-6272 GCA_031396315.1 Deltaproteobacteria bacterium | reverse complement strand
CGAGCGCCTGCGCGGGCGTCGCATCCTCGGCGCGCACGAGCAGGGCCTCCGCGCCAGCCGACCGCCCGCCCGCCGCGACGGCCTCGCCGAGCTTCCAAGTACGGCCCGTCTGCGACGCGACGACGATCAGGATGCGCATGCGCGCACGCTAACGCGGCGAGCGCGCGGCGGACTCACGCCAACGCTTCGAGCGCCGCGGCGAAATCCGCGGCGTCGGGGCTCTCGGCCTCGACGTCGCGATAGCCGACGTAGGCCGCGTGTAGGAGATGTCGCGGTGCGAGCAGCGACGGCGGCGCGCCATAGGCGGCGTCGCCGAACACGGGGTGCCCGAGGTGCGCGAGGCTCGCGCGGATTTGGTGCAGGAAGCCCGTCGCGGGGCGCGCCTCGACGAGGGTCGCGTCCTGCAGCCGCGCGAGTGCACGCCACGTCATCGCCGTACGCCGCGAGCGCGCGTCGCTGGCATCGACGACGCGCACGCGCGCGGGCCGGTGCTGCGCAACTGCGAGATGGAGCGCGAGCTCGCCGCTCCCTGTTAGGTGCCCGTGCACGAGGGCGCGGTAGACCTTCTCTACGCGGTGCGCACGGAAGGCGCCGCGCAGCTGCTCCCAGCGGCCCTCCTCCGTCGCGAACAAGAGCGCGCCCGAGGTATCGACGTCGAGCCGATGCACGACGCCACTGCGCAGCCCCGCTTCGCCGACGCCCGAAAGCTCGGGGAAGTGCGCGACGGCGAAATTCAGCGCAGTGCCCGTTTCGGCGGGATCGAGCGGGTGCACCGGCATGCCGGCGGGCTTGTCGATCGCGACCCAGCCTGGCCCACGCGCGAGGATGGGCAGCGCCAGCTCCGGCTGTGCGATCGGCTCCGCGCTCTCGCGCGTCGGGATGCGCTGCACCGCGAGCGTCTGCCCCTCCGCGAGCTGCACGCCCTTCTCCGCGAGCGCCATCGCGCGGCCGTCGTGGGCGACCGCGCCGCGCTCGAGCAGGCGGCGCGCCTCGGAGCGCGAGACGCGCAGCTCGTCGGCGAGGAAGGCATCGAGCCGTGTGCCCGCGCGCTCCGAACTGACGACGAGGGTGCGCGGGGCAGGCATCTCACCCCCTATGTACCGAAATTGCGTTGGGGACGTAGTTGCGTTTCCGTCGCAGCGGGCGAGCTACGCAAGCACGTCCCCAACGCAAACCGCGTGGCACCCCTACCTCCTCGCGATACGCTGCCTCGTTCCACGCATTTCGAGGCCCCGCGATGCCCAGCCCCGCGCGCACGCGCATCCAGGTGATGGACACGACCCTGCGCGACGGCGAGCAGACGCCGGAGATCTCCTACACGCCGGCGGAGAAGCTGCAGCTCGCACAGATGCTGCTCGACGAGGTGGGCGTAGATCGCATCGAGATCGCGGGCACGCGCGTGTCCGAGGGCGAGCGCGAGGCGGCGCGCCAAATCTGCAGCTGGGCGCGCAAGAAGGATCTGCTCTCGCGCATCGAAATGCTCGGCTACGTCGACGGCACGCTCTCGATCGACTGGCTGGTCGAGACCGGCGGCAAGGCGTTGAACTTGCTCACGAAAGGCTCCGAGCGGCACTGCCTCGGCCAGCTCCGCATGCCGCCCGAGCAGCACCGCAAGCGCATCGCGGACGTGCTCCGCTACGCGCGCAAACGCAAAGTGAAGGTGAACGTCTATCTGGAAGACTGGTCGCAGGGCGTCAAAGACTCGCCCGACTACGTGTTCGCGATGATGCGAACGCTCACCGAGAATCCGGTCGAGCGCGTTTACCTCGCCGACACGCTCGGGATCCAGGCGCCGAAAGACACCACACGCTTCGTCGACCTGATGGTCGCGAGCTGGCCCGACATGCAGTTCGAGTTTCACTGTCACAACGATTACGGCCTCGCGACTGCAAACTGCCTGGCGGCCGTCGAAGCCGGCGCGCGCGGCGTGCACACCAGCGTCAACGGGCTCGGCGAGCGCGCGGGCAACACGCGGCTGGCGGAAGTGGTCGCGGCGCTCAACGACCACGGGCCCTGGAAGACGGGCGTGAACGAAAAGAAGCTGGTTGCGGTCTCTAGGCTCGTGGAAATCGCGACCGGCAAGGACGTCTCGGCAAATGCACCGATCGTAGGCGCCGACGTGTTCACGCAAACCGCCGGCATCCATGCCGACGGTGACGCGAAGGGCGACCTCTACGAATCGCGCCTCGCGCCGGCGCGCTTCGATCGCTCGCGCCGCTACGCGTTGGGCAAGCTCTCCGGCAAGGCTTCGCTCGACCAGAACCTCACGCGGCTCGGCATCGAGCTCGCGCCCGAAGCGCGCGATGCCGTGCTCGCGCGCGTCGTCGATCTCGGCGACAAGAAGCACACCGTCATGCCCGAGGATCTGCGCTTCCTGATCGCCGACGTGTTGAAGACGCCGCGCGAGCAGCTGATGCGCGTCGAATCGTACGAGGTGACGGTCGGCAGCGGCGTCGCGCCGTCCGCGCACCTGACCGTCGCGTACGGAAAACAGAAGTCGAGTGCGAGCGCGACTGGCGACGGCGGCTACGACGCGTTCATGAAGGCGCTCGCGAAGGCCGTCAAGAAGTTCGAGCTCGCGCTGCCGAAGCTGAACGACTTCCGCGTGCGCATCCCTCCCGGCGGCCGCACCAGCGCGCTGGTCGAGACGATCATCTCGTGGCGCGGCGAAGACGGCGCCGAGAATTGGTCGACGATGGGCGTCGATTCGGACCAGCTCGCCGCCGCGGTGATCGCCACCGAGAAGATGCTGAACGAAGTGGCGGCCAAGCGCGGGAAGCGCGCCTGAAGCCTGCGCCTCGGTGCTCGCGCGGCACGGCGGCCGCGGGTGTCGCGTTCGCGATCTGCGCGCTGCTCGCGCTCGCGAGCGCGGCCTCCGCGAAGAAAGCGGAGCCCGACCCGCGCTATCAGCCGACGCAGTCGCTGCTCGAGATCAACGCGGTGCTGCGGCGCCACATTCCCGATGACACTTACCGCTTTGCGCCGGCGCGCGATTTCACCGGTCGCAACGTCTATCGTTCGTCGTTGTTACGGCTCGAGAACCTCGAGCAGGCACACGAAGCGGCGCTGCGCTCCGGCACCTGGGCGGAAGTGCTGCCGTTCGCGAAGGGACGCGCGCTCGAGCGGCTGCGCGCTTATCAGGTCGCGGCGGTGAGCTATCGGCGCGCGGCGGCAGCCGAGGGCGAGCTCGCACAGGAGGCGCTGCGCAGCGCTGCGCTGTGCGATGCGCTCGCGCGGGCCACGAAGCGCGCGCCCCCGGAGCACGCCGCGGAAGCGGGTGAGCTCGCGCCGAGCGATGCGCTGCTCGCGGCGAGAGAGGCGCTGAGCGAGGAGATTGGCGGGCGGCGCACGCAGCTCGAGGAGCTGCTCGAGACGGCTGCGGGCACGCACTACGCCGCGGTCGTGCGCGAAGAGCTCGAGCGCAACGATCGCGAGCGCGCGCGGCTGCTCACCTCCTCGCGCATGTTGTTCCCCGACGGCAGTGTGCGTGCGCTCGCCGCGCTCCAGCGCCTCGCGATCGAACACAAGGAGAGCAAGCATGCGAACGCGCACGTGCTCGAGCTCGCCGATCTGTATGCGACGCTCGCGCGCGAGTACGTCGAGGAATATCCGCCCGAGTCGCCCGATTTCGAGCCGGATCGCTTCGAGGAACTGGTGAACTCGGCGGCGCGGCTCTACGAAACCGTTTCGAATCAAGACGGCGCGACGGAGAAGCTCGAGGCCGCCCGGCGTCTCGAGGCGTTCCTCGCCTTCACGCTCAAGGTGGACCGTGATCGCTTCACTCCCTAGCGGGTTTGGCTTCGCTCGCCTCCGAGGACTTCGGCTCGCTGCGCACCGCAGCGCGGGTGCGCTGCGACTTGCGCTGGTGCCGTCGATGGCGATGGCACTCGTGGCCCTAACAGGTTGCGCGTCGCCGGGCGCGCCGCCGCTCGGACGGCCGCTCGAAGCCACGCCGCGGCTCTCGGCGCCGTTGCCCGATGACGCGGATCGTGCGGCTCGCGATGCGGCTCGCGCGCTCTGGCGCAGCGACGCCGAGGCGCTCGCGCGCGCGGCCGAGGCGCTAGAACGAATCGAGGCCGCGCGCGAGGCCGATTCGCTCGCGCCCACGGGCCTCGCCGCCTACGCGCGCGACGCCGAGACCGCGCTGCTGCCCGCCGGCCCCGTGCGTCGCGCTGCGCAGGAACGCGTACTCGAGCGAGACGACGTGCCCCGCGAACTCGCATCGCGCCTCGCCCAAGACGTGGCCGACGACCCGCTCGCGCTCGCGCGCAAGCGGCTGCGCGAGGATCGCGTGATCCGCTGGGGTGGCGCAGCGAACGAAGTCTCCGAGGGCCTCGGCGGCTCGATCGCGACACCACTGTTCCTGCCCGTGCGCCTCGCCCAATCGCTCGTGGCCGCCGCCCTGCATGTGCACGACGAGGAGACGCTGACGACGCGCGAGCGCCAGGCGCTGAAGCACTGGAAGGACTTCGTCGAAACGAATCCGAACGCGCCCGAGGCCGTCGAGTTGATCGACAAGATCGAGGCCGCGCAGGGGCGCTGGATCGAGATGCAAGTCGAGGTTGCCGTGAGGCAGGGCGAGGCTGCGCTCGCACAGGACGAGCCGATCCTCGCTGCGTTTCTGGCGGAGCGCGCGCTGCGCTACGAGAGCGAAGACGCGGACGCGCTCGCCTTGCTGGGGCGCGCGACGGCCGAGGGCCGCGCGTGGAACGAGGATCGCGCGCGCACGCTCGCGGTGGCGGATCCCGTGGCGCCACTCCTCGACGCGGAGCTGCAGCTCGCGCGCGCGCTGCTCGATCCGCGCGCCGACCTGACAGCGGCTGCACATCCGCTGCTCGGAGCGACGCCAGCGGGAGATGCGCGAGCGGAGCATGCGCGCGACGCCGCCGAATTCGCGCTCGCGCTCGCGGCGCGCGAAGCCGGAGGCGAGCCGGAGAGCTGGGAGCGGCTCGAGCCGATCGCCGAGCGCGGGGGCGCATTCGGTCGCCACGCGGATGCCATGCTGCGGGATTTCGACGCGAACCCGTATCGCGCCTTTCGCCTCGCTCGCACTGAGAAGACGAAGGAGAGCGTGCGCCGAGTCTTGCTCGGCCCGCTCGCCTACGGTGCCAGCGATCACGATCTACCGCGCCCGATCGAATGGCTCGTCGAGCTGCCAACCCTGACGAGTGTCGTGCTCGGCTTGCCCTCGCGCCTGCTCGCGTTCCCGTACGGCCGTTCCGAGAAACGTGCCGCGGCGGCGCTCGCGCGTCGCTACCTCGAGCGCTCGCCCGAGGGCGCACACGCGAGTGAGCTGCGCGTCTGGCTGCGCGAATACGAGGAAGCGCGCGGCAACCACATGGCAGCGCTGGCGCTCGCGGACGGAGCGAGCGATCTCGACGCGCAGGAACTCGCCGACCTGCGCGAGCGCGCGGCCGAGCAAGTGGTCAAGGCGGCTGGGCGTGAGCGAACGCGAGTCGGGCGCGTGCGACTGCTCGCGCGCGCTGCGGAAATGTTCCCGGAGACCGAGGCGGCGAAAGGCGCGCGCGCCGTCGTGCGCGACGAGGTCGAGCGCGCGACGCCGCAGCGCATTCAAGTGAGCCGCCAGTATTTGGTCGAGAATCCGGAGATCGCGGGCCCGCGCGGCCTCGCGCTGCAGCCGGGGGCGCTCGACGAGAAGTTCGCCAATGGCGAGCTGCACACGGACGGCGTCGCGCTGATCGGCGGGCGCTGGATCGAGCTCGCCTACGTCGGCAAGGAAGGCAAGGATGGGGCGCCGGAGACGCGGCGCGTCGAGGTGAGCGACGAGCACCTCGCGCGCATCGCGGCCGCGCTCGAAGAGAGCGCGATTCAACGTACGCGCGTGGATCGCGACGCCACCTTCCCCGCGGACGCCGGGCGCGAGACGTTCTTCGAGCGCGCGCGGCTCGGGCTCGCGGACGAGGCGCTGCGCACCGGTGGCGACTCGGAGTTCGCGTTCCGCGGGATGCGCGAGATGTATGGGATCGTGCGCGGACGCGAGTCGATTCTGCCGGTGGAGTTGGTCGTGCAGAGCGGGCTCGAGGATTTTGGGTTCGGCGCGTTTCCGCGGATTCGCATGCCGAAAGAGACGCCGGATCAGATTCTGTATCGGTAGTGAGTTGTTATGGGAAGCGCGCCGCGGCGGGGGCGGGGGCGCGCTGCGGCCGCTGGCTCGCCGGCGGCCCCTCGCTCTGCTGTTCCGGCGCGCGAGGAGAGCGCGTCGCGTCAGGGTGTTGCGCTGCACGGAGTTCGGGGCCGGGCTGCGCTTGATG
>JANNKN010000071.1:0-3276 GCA_031396315.1 Deltaproteobacteria bacterium | reverse complement strand
CTCACCGCGCAGCGCGACGTCGCCGAGCCACGGGCGCGCAAACGAGGCGAAGCCCGCGGTGCCGGTGACTGGCGCGTCGCCGAGGGACCCTGTGAGCTCGAGGGTCGCTGCGACGAGGCTGCCGCCCGCGACCACGGTCGCGCGGGCTTTCGGCGCTTCGCCACGCGCGAACTTCACTGCGCCCGAGAGCGCGAACGGTGCGGCCGTCGCGACGCGCGCATTCCCTGAGAACTCGCCCCAGGGTGAGGCGAGTCGTGTGAGCTTCACCTCGTGGGCGTCGCGCCCGAGCCGCAAGCGGCCGCGAATCCCGGTGAGCTCGGTTCGCTCCGCGATCGTGAGCCTCGCGATCTCGACCTGCGCGATCTCGAGCGTGAACGGCAGCGCGAGCGTCGCCGGCACCGTGGGCGGCTCGTCGTGGGGCGGGCTCGGTGCGATGCGCAGCGCGCCGATCGTGACGGCGTCGAGCGCGAGCGTGCCGTCCGCAAGCATTCGCCAGCGCGGCGCAATCTCTACGCGCTCCGCGATCGTTCGCGCGCCGCTCGTCGACGTGACGATCACGCGCTCGGCGCGCAGCGGCCCGAACAGCGAGCCGCTCACTCCCTCGATCTCGACCCGCCCGCGCGTGAGCGCTGCGATGCGCGCCACGGCGAAACGGAGGCCGGTCTCCGAGCGGACCGCCCAGAGCGCCGCGAGCGCGAGGGCGACCAGTAGCGCAGCGGCGATCAGTCCTGCGCGCCGCATCAGAACGTGAGCCCTAATGAGAAGTGGAGCCGCACCGTGCCGTCTTGCTCGCCGTACGCGACGTCGATGCGCAGCGGGCCGATCGGGCTCGCGGCGCGCAGACCGACGCCGGTGCCGAGCGCGAGCGGGACGCCGGCGGCTTCGTTCCAAGCGTTGCCCGCGTCCACGAACAGCGCGGCACCGATCCGCTCTGTGAACCAGTGCGTGGCCTCGATGCTCGCGAGCGCGAAGTAGCGGCCGCCGAGCACGGCGCCGCTCTCGTCGTCGCCGAGCGATTCGAGGTCGTAGCCGCGCACGCTGGTGCTGCCGCCGGTGCGAAACAGCATCGATTGCGGGATGCCGGTCGAGGCGCCTGCGAGCACGGCCCCGGCTTCCGCGCGCAGCGCGAGATCGTCGCGCTGCGTGAGCGGGTAGTAGAACGCGCTGCGCGCGATGGCGCGGCCGAAGGCGCGCGTCGAGACCCCGGGCGGCGCGGCGCCGACTTGCACCTGCGCCATCCAGCCGCGCCGCGGAGTGAGCAGGTCGTCGGTCGCGCGCCAGGTGTGCGTGTACTCCAATAACAACGCGTACACCGATTCGGAGAGCACGCTCGGGGCCTTCTGCCGCGAAAACGCGAAGGTGCCGCTGAACGACGGCCGGCTGAGCTCGTCGAGCGCGCTCGTCTTCGCCACCAGCGACACCTCATCGGTGACGAGATCCTCGATGTCGCTGTGCTCGAAGCGAATGCCCGCGGTGTCGGACCAGCCGAAGCGCTCGGGCAGCGAGAGCTCGTTCTCGAAGGCCTGCTCGAGGAAATCCGCCTCGACGCGCGTGCGCAGGCGCAGCGCACTGCCCGCGAAGTTGTGGTCGCGAAACTCCGCCGAGCCGTAGGCCTCCGCGTCGGTGCCGTAGCCGACGCCGAGCTCGATGCGGCGCGCGGGTGCCTCGATCACCGCGACGTGCACGGGCGCCGCCGCAGCTTCAGCCGGGTTCGCGTCGATCGCGACATGCGCGCTCGCGAAGTAGCCCGTCGAGGCGAGCCGGCGTTGGAAACGATCGAGGCGCTCGCGGTCGTAGGTTTCGCCGGGTTCGTACGGGCGCAGCGTCTCGACTCGGCGCGGCGCATAGCGCGCGAGCCCCTCGATCTCGATCTCGCCGAACGAGAAGGCCGGGCCGCTCTCGATCGCGAGCGCGATCTCGGCGCGCGACTGAACGGGGTCGATGCGCACTTCACTCGCGCTGATCGTCGCTGCGGGCCAGCGTCGTCGCGCGACGCGCTCGAGCGCACGCTGCTTCGCCGCGAGCCAGCGCTCCTGGGTGAAGATCATGCCGTCCTTCAGCGCGAACTGCGCGCGCACCTCGTCCATCACCCGCGCGTCGAGCGGGTCGGGCGACTCCGCGATCGGCCCCGCGAAGCGCACGTCCACCGTACGCACGCGCACCACTTCGCCGCGCTTCACGGTGAGGCGCACGCGCATCGGCAGCTCGCTCGTGAACACCTCCGCGCGCGCTTCGGCCGAGACGTAGCCACGCGCGGCGAGGATCTCGCGCGACTGCGTCTCGGCTTCGTGCGCGAGGCGCGTCAGCAGCTCCGCGTCGGGCGGCTGCTCTGCCTCGCGCCAGCGCATCAGGTCGAGGTCGGACTCGAGCGCCTTCTTCAGCGAGCGAGGTGCCTTGATCTCGACGCGGTAGCTGGAGTCGCGCGCGGCGGCGGGCAACGCGAACAGCGCCGCAAGCGCGATCGCGGCGGGCAGGCGTGCGAGGAGCGCGCGGTTTGTGCGCAGGAGCTTCAGCAAAGTCGGCCTAGGATAAGAACTCATCGGCGCGAGGAGCGAGTCGCATGCCTGCAAAAGATTTCGCCGCTGAGGCTGCCTCCGAGGGCTCCTCGGCCAAGGATGCCTGGAGCCGCACGCTGGGCCTGCGTTTCGTGCACGTGACGCCCGAGCGGGTCCTCGCCTATCTCGATGCCGGCCCGCAGCACCACCAGCCCTACGGCGTCCTGCACGGCGGCGTCTACTGCTCCATCGTCGAAGCGGTCGCGAGCTACGGCGCCGGCACTGCTGCGCTCGCGGCGGGTCAGCGCGGCGTGCTCGGCGTCAGCAACAGCACCGATTTTTATCGATCCCACAGCGCGGGTGAACTTACCTGCACCGGCACGCCCGTACACAGCGGCCGCAGTGCGCACGTCTGGCAGGTGGAGGTGACGCGCAGCCTGGACGGCAAGCTCGTCGCGCGCGGGCAAGTGCGCTTCCACGTGCTGCAGGAGCTGCCCGCGGAGCGCACCCCCGAGCACGCGGACTGGGAAGGAAGAGATTGATGCGAGAGGTGGGGGCTGCTTGGGTGCTCGTCGCGACGCCCGCGCCTTGCGGCGGGCCGGGGGCCGCGGAGCGCAATGGCTCGCTCGGCCCTCGCGGCGTCGAGCCGCGCCGGATTCGTTGCGAGGCTCGGGGGTCGCTCTGGGATCGAGGAGTGACGGGGCGGTTGTTGGAGACTTCAGAGGGGTGAGTTGATGGCGATTTCGTTGCTTCGCTTTGATTTGCGGCGCGCGCCGTTTTC
>JANNKN010000060.1:0-7069 GCA_031396315.1 Deltaproteobacteria bacterium | reverse complement strand
GCGCAATACGAGCCGTGACTGGGTCGTCCACGTCATGGAGTTCCGCCTCACGGCCAATCTCGGCGACCGTTCGATACAACCACTTCTTCGAGGTGGGCGACCAACGCCGGACCGGACACGACAACGACATCGATCGAGTCGGCGTCGGTCTCCTCTTCGCCTTCTGAACTCTGAACGCGGGTCGCCCGAGTGTGCGTGCAGTGCCAGGCTGCGCGCGCACTCGCGCTTCCCTCAGCTCTCCGCCGAGTCTGAGGCAAGTGTCTCCACGAGCAGCTCGAGCGCAGCCTCTGCGAACGCCGCCATGTTGCGGACGCGATCGCCGTCGCCCGTGAGCACGCGCCGCGTCGCTTCGCGAGAACCCGCGATCGCCACCCAGGCGTGGCCAGCGGGGTCGCCATAGCGATTGCCCGCCGGGCCTGCGGCGCCGCCTTCGCCAATTCCCCAATTGGCGCCGAGCTTTACCACTGCCAAGCGCGCGAGATGCAGCGCCCACGGCTCGCTCGCGCCCCGAAGGCTCTCGGGCGGTTTCACCGCGCCCGCGATGAACGCGCGGCTCGCCGCCAACGTGTAGATCACGCCGCCGCCGAGAAAGTAGTTACTGGCACCAGGCACCGAGAGCAGTGCGGCGCTGACGAGCCCGCCCGCTGCGCCTTCGCAAACACCGACGGTCTCGCGCTGCGATTGGAGCAGCGATGCTGCGCGGGCAGCAAGCTCGAGCAGGCGAGGTGTGAGCGGGGTCGCGGGGGTCATGCTGGGTTCCTCGGCGTCACTTGTTACGGACTCCCGGCCGCGCGCTCCGACGCGATCCTGGCCATCGCGCGGCGTTGCGCTTCGGGGATGCGCCGCACGCGGCCGCTCATGTCGACCATCGCGTGCTCGGTCGCGCCGCGGGCCACGAGCTCGCGTCGTGCGTCGCCGCGCGCCGCGGACCGAAGTGGAGCGGAGTCGCACAGCGTCAGCGCATACTCCATGCGCAGTGAGGCGCCGCGCACCCAGGCGAGCCACACGGCGATCTCCACCTCGTCGTCGAAGCGCAGGCCGCGCAGGTAGTCGAGCTCGACGCGCGTCGTTGCGAAGTGCAGGCCTTCGGCGACGTACTCGCGATACGGGCGGTGGTGCTCGTCCATCCAGCGGATGCGCGCCAGCTCGAGGAAGCGCACGTAGTTCGAGTGGTGTACGAGGCCCATCGCATCGGTTTCGTAGAACGGCACGCGGTGGCGGTGGTACGTCACGGGGAGGCTCGGCGGCGGCGTAGTCTCCGACATCGCGCGGACCTAGAACGCGTCCTTCGCCGCGCGCCGCCGCCCTAGTTCTTCGACGCTGCCAGCGCGCATGAACGGGTTGGTCGCGTGCTCGTCCGCGATCGTGGTCGGCACGACCATCTCGGCGGGCGTGGCGTCGTGCCAGTCCTTCGCGGCGTTCGCGCGAATCTTCGCGACGCGCAGGGCGGCCGCCTGCACCGCGGAGTTGCCAGGCTCGACGTGCGCCGCGAAGCGCAGGTTGCCGGCGCTGTACTCGTGGCCGCAAAAGACGCGCGTGTCGCCCGGCAGCGCGCCGAGCTTCTCCATCGCGCGGAACATCATCTCGGGCGTGCCCTCGAACAAGCGTCCGCAGCCGGCCGCGAACAGCGTGTCGCCGCAGAAGACGGCCTTCGCGCCGTCGAACACGTAGGCGATGTGGCCGCGCGTGTGCGCAGGGATGAACAGGATGCGCGCGCTCTCGCGGCCGACCGTGAGCGTGTCGCCTTCCTCGAGGCCGTTCGTGAAGCCCGCGAGGCGGTCCCGGTCGCTGCGATGCCCGAATACCGGCGCGCCATAGCGCTTCGCGAGCTCCGGGTTCGCGGCCGCGTGATCGGGATGGTGATGCGTCGAGAGCACCTGCTTGACCGCGACGCCGAGCGCATCCACGCGCCGCACCACGGGCTCGAACTCCGGTGCATCCACGACCGCCGCCTCGCCGCTCTGCTCGCACACGAGCAAGTACGTGTAGTTGTCACTGAGCGTCGGAATCCGTTCGATACGAAGTGCCATAGGACCCCCAGCCTAGATCGCGCCAGCTCTCTGTTCCATACGACCTCCGCGTCGACTCGAGCAAAATCCAAGGGCGCTAGGCCGCAAGCGAAGCGCGCAGCCCGAGCGCTTCGCGAGGGCGAGAGCGCGGAGCGCTCGTACGCGCCGTCTTCGGTGCGCACAGCGAGGCGAAGTCTGCGGAGCCGAGCGGAGTCAACAAGGAAGATTGATGTCTTTGCTCTGGGCGCGGCTTTGCGCGCTCAGAGCAAAGACAACTGCGGGCGCTCCGCGCGCTCGGCGGCGGCGGCGCCTTCGGGGTTCACCGCGGGGCAGCGATCCTTGAACTCGCACCAGCCGCAGAGTCCACTCGGCTTCGGCGGGAAGTCTTGCGCGTCGCGGATCTTGTCGATCGCCCGGGCGGTGTTCTTGCGCAGCAGCTCGCGCTGCTCCGGCGTGCGCTGCGAACTACGCTGCTCGTCGCGCAGCACGTAGTGCCACACCAGCCGGATGTCGCCGGTCTCGCCGAGCTGCTCGCGAATGCCGAGCTCATAGAGGCCGAGCTGGCGGTCGCGGTCGAGGTCGTCCTGGCGCGGGATGCGCCGGCCCGTCTTGAAGTCCTGGATCTCGAGCACGCCGTCCTTGGCGCGCGCGATGCGGTCGATGATGCCGCGCACCGCGTACTTTCCGTCCGGGTCGAGCGCGAACTGGATCGGCTTCTCGAGCCCGATCGTTTGATCGCGGTCGAACGGATAGTGGCGCCGGTAGAAGTTCTCGATCCCGCGCACACCCGCAGCGCGGTAGAAATCCGCCGGTGTGCCTTCGCGTGTGATGCGCACGCGCGCGGCGTCGAACTGCGCGTCGAAGTTCGCCTGATAACGCGCGATCACCTTCGGCAGCGACGGCAACAAGCGCTGTCCGACGAACTGATAGAGGCGCTCCAGGATCTCGTGTACGCGCTTGCCGACGAACGCCTCGATGCCTTCCGTCTCGATCTTGATCTTGTCGATGTAACGGAACGCGTACTGCCGCGGGCAGTTCTCGAAGCAATTGAGGCTCGAGGGACTGAAGACCGACTGCACGCGATCCCACTTTCGAAGGCCGAGTTGTTGGGGCGATGCGAGGGGATCAGAATGAAGGGAGGTCGCGCGACTCTAGCAGCGCGCGTCCGCGGCCGACGATGTTGCGCTCGGCATCGAAGCTCATGCGCCGCTCGGCCTCCAGCAGAGCACACCAGGTGACCGCCACCATCTCGCCGTCCGCAGCGTGTGCCTCGCCACTCGTTCGCGCCATCAGGAAGTAGTGCACGCGTTTCTCGATCTGCCGGCCCACGCGGCGCTCGAAGAACGTGTACGAGACTTCGCCGAGCGGCGCGAGGATGCGCGCGATGAGGCCGACTTCCTCGCGAACCTCGCGCAGCGCAGCCTGCTCGAGGGTCTCCCCAGGATCGACGTGGCCTTTGGGCAGACGAATCGTGCGCCGGCCCGAGTTGCGGTCGAGCTGCTCCGCAATGAGCGCCTCGAAGCCCCCAGTGATGCGGCGCACCACCAAGCCGCCCGCGCTGATTTCTTCGATCGTTTGGGCCACCACGGCTCCGATACTGGCATCTGCGCTGGGGCCCGCTCGTTCGCGTTCGGCTCGCTGCGCAGGCCGAAGCGGTGCTCGAGGTCGGGGCTAAGCTGCGATTTGCGCCCAGCCGGAGATGTGATGAAAGCCAAGCGACTCGAGGATGTCTACGAGGCCACGATCGCGGCGCTCTCCGCGCCGGCAGGGGACGCGCTCGCGAAGGCCGACGCCGAAGGGTATCCGGACTACGACGAGGTGGTCGCGTGGACCGAGCGCGTGAAGTCGGTGGTGCTCCACCAGCGCGACCGCGGCGCGCTGCGCTCGGAGCTGCCCGCGTTGGCCGAACGCCTGCTGCGCTTCCTGGCGCGCGTGCAGCTGCCCGAGGCCGTGATCGCCGAGGGGATCGCGGCCGAGTTCGTCGCGCGGCTGCCGGGGATCCGAGAGCGGCTCGGCGAGGATCTCGAGGCGGCGTTCGAGGGCGATCCCGCGGCGAAGAGCTTCGCCGAGATCCTGGTGGCGTATCCGTCGATCCACGCGATCGCGGTCTACCGAATGGCCCACGAGCTCGTGGCGCTCGGCGCGCCGCAGATCCCGCGCATCATGGCCGAATACGCGCACGATCGGACGGGCATCGACATCCACCCGGGCGCGCGCATCGGCCGACGCATCTTCATCGACCACGGCACGGGCGTCGTGATCGGCGAATCCGCCGAGATCGGCGACAACGCACGCATCTATCAGGGCGTCACGCTCGGCGCATTCTCGCCGCGCCGCGGCCAGACGATTCGGGGCACGAAGCGGCACCCGACGATCGAGGACGACGTCACGATCTACGCTGGCGCGACGATCCTCGGCGGCGACACGGTGATCGGGCGCGGCAGCGTGATCAGCGGCAACGCGGTGATCACGGAATCGGTGCCGCCCGGATCGCGGGTCGTGCCCGAGCCGCAGCGGCAGGAAGTCCGCCAGCGCAGCGGCTCGAGGGATCCGAAGCAAATGAACTGGGAGATCTGAGCCCATGCTGCAGCGTCGACTCGCCCCCGCCGTGGTTCTAGCGGGCTTCCTCGTTTTCGCGCTCGCGGGTGCAGCGCATGCCGCGGAGGAAGCGCGCTGGGGATACACGCTCGCGAACGAATTGATGAGCCCGTGGTGCCCCGGCTTCGCGCTGCCCGATTGCGCCAGCGGCTATGCGTCGGACCTGCGGCTCTGGATCCTCGAGCAAGAACGTCTCGGGCGCTCCGAGGAAGACGTGAAGGCAGAGGTGCTCGCGCGCTACGGCGAGATGATGCTGCAGGCTCCGAGGGCCGAGGGCCGCGGCGTGCTCGCGTATGCGATCCCCGCCGGCCTCATTCTGTCGGGCCTCGCGGTGCTCGTGACGTTCCTGCGCAAGCAAGTTTCGGCTGCGCCAGCCAGCGGCGTCCAGAATCCGGGACCGAACGCGCACGCGCTCGACGCATTGGCGCTGTCGCGCGTCGACGTAGAGCTCGCGAAGTTCGAGAGCACCCGCGACTGACATGAAGATCTACACGCGGCGCGGAGATTCGGGCGAGACGGATTTGTTCGCGGGCGGGCGCGTCGGCAAGGATGACGTGCGCGTCGAGGCCTACGGCGCGGTCGACGAGCTGCTCGCCGTGTTGGGGACGGCAGCGGCCGACAGCACGCAGCCGGATCTACGCGCTCTCGTGCAAGAGCTGCAGTGCACGTTGTTTGCACTCGGCTCCTATCTCGCAACCCCGGACGCGGAGCGGCGCGCGAAATCGGGCATCGCCGAGCCCGCGCAGGCCTCCGTCGATGCGCTCGAGCTCGAGATCGATCGCGCCGAGAGCGAGCTCGCCCCGCTGAAGCGCTTCATCCTGCCGGGGGGTACGCGCGCTGCCGCGAGCTTTCACGTCGCGCGCGTCGTCTGCCGCAGAGCCGAGCGCCGCTGCGTGACGCTGCACCGTGCGCAGCCGCAGAGCGAAGTCGCGCTGCGTTACCTGAATCGCCTCAGCGACTTGTTATTCGTGCTGGCGCGGCTCGAGAACAAGCGCGCGGGCGTGCCGGATGTGGAGTGGGTCGGGCTCGGCTGACTTCGGCGCACGAGCCGTCAGGCCCGGGCGGAGCTTTCGACCGAGCGCTCCCCCAGGATCTCGCGCGGTCCCTCGAGTCGCTTGCGGATCCGCGTTCCGAGCGCGAAGAAGAACACCAGCTCGGCGAGCAGTAACAACAGCACGAGCTGCCCGGCGCGCTTTCCCCACTTCATTGCGGACCACCGCGCAGCGCGCGCTCGATCTCGGCGCCGAGCGCGAGCTCGAGTGCGAAGCCCGAGGCCTCGGGCGCCGCGCTGCAGCGTTCGGCGAGCGCTGACTGCCCACCGAAGGCCGCGAGCCCGTAGCTGCCGTAGCGGCGCGCGAGCAGCTCGCGCAGCCAGGCGTCGCGGCCGCGGCGGCGCTTGGCTGCCAGCGCGCCGCTCGCAACGAGGTGCGCGCGGTGGCGCGCGATCTCGGCTTCGAGAGTGGCGATGCCGGTGCCGTCGCGCGCGGAGACGAGCACGACCGGTGGCACCCAGCTGGCGTCGGGCTTCTCGCCGAGCGCGAGTGCGCTCTCGAGCTCGTGTGCCGTGCGCTCGGCGAGCCCACCGAGATCGGCTTTGTTGACGGCGAGCACGTCGGGCAGTTCGAGCACGCCGGCCTTGAGGAACTGCACGGTGTCGCCGGCGGCGGGTTGTGCGACGAACACGAGCGTGTCGACCAAATCCGCGACGTCGCCTTCGCTTTGCCCCACACCGACCGTCTCGACGATCACGAGATCGAACACCGCGGCCATGATCGTGGTGGCGGCGCGCGCGGCGTCCGCGAGGCCCCCTAATGCTTCGCGCGCCGCGAGCGAGCGGAAGAAGACGCCGGCGTCACTCGCGGCGGAACGCACGCGCACGCGATCGCCGAGCAACGCGCCGCCGCTCTTTCGGCTCGAGGGGTCGACCGCGACGATGCCGACCGTCTCGCCGCGTGCGCGGGCGGCGCGCACCAACGCGTCCATCAGCGTCGACTTACCGGCGCCTGGCGCGCCGGTGAGCCCGAGCCGCGGCGCGCCGCCGAACAGCACGCTCGTCTCGAGCGTCGCGAGCAGCGCGCGTGCAGCCGCGCGCTCGCCGGAGCGCTGATCGTCCGCGAGGTTCAGTGCGGGTGCGACGGCATTGCGATCACGCGCGAGCAGGCGCTGCGCGAGGCCGACCACTCTCTCTTGTGCGGTCACGGCTCGAGTCGCTTGCTGTTAGGCAGACGCCGACTCCTCCGCGACGTCGACGACTTCGCCGAGTACGCGCGTGAGATCGAAATCCTTCGGCGTGTAGACCCGCGCGACACCCGCGGCGCGCAGTCGCGCGGCGTCGTCCTCGGGGATGATGCCGCCGACGACGACGGGCACGCGCACGCCCGCGTCGCGCAGGCGTCCGAGCACGTCGAGCACGAGCACGGCGTGCGAGCCCGACAGGATCGAGAGTCCGATCACGTGCACGC
>JANNKN010000055.1:0-1288 GCA_031396315.1 Deltaproteobacteria bacterium | reverse complement strand
CGCAGCGCGGATATCAACCAGCGGAACAATTTGTTCGCGCACACGATGTTGCAGCGCATGTTGATCGACCGCGGCATGCATGCCGGTGAGACCTTCGGGTCGAGTGGGAGATCGACGCACTCAGAGTGCGCTTCGTGCGTGCGAACCGCCTTGCCTTCGCGGCGGTCCGCTGAGCGGCTCGAGTTACGGGCGGAGTGCCCGCACCACCCAGCTCACGAAGAACAAACCCACCGCCGTCAGCGCCACCATCCCGCCCGGCGCGACGTCGAACTGCCACGCGAGTGTGAGACCGCCGAGTGCGCTCGCGACGGCGACCGCGATGCTGAGCACGATCTGCTTGCGATAATCGCGCGCGAGCAGCGCGGCAGTGGCGGCGGGCACCACGAGCAGTGCCTCGATCAAGAGCACGCCGACGAGGCGCACGCCGATCACGATGGTGGCTGCGAGCAGCGCCAGCAGCGCCATGTCGAGCAACTCGACGCGCTGGCCGTAGGCGCGCGCGATCTCTTCGTCGAAGGCGAGGAAGAGCTGCGGTCGGAGTAGGGCGAGCAGCGCGGCGACGACGAGCGCGCCACCGCCGACCAGGCCCACGAGCTCGCCGGTCGTTACGGCGAGCACGTTGCCGAACAGGTATCCGAACAGCTCCTGTTGCGCGCCGTGCTCGAGGCTCGCGAGCACGACGCCGAGCGCCATCGCGCCGGAGAAGAACACGCCGATCACGGTGTCGCGGCCGAGCCCGCTGCGCTGGCCCGCGAGCGCGATGCCGAGTGCGACGATCAGCGCAAAGGCGCCGCCGGTGAGCAGCGGCGAGACGCCCAGTAACAAGCCGATCGCGACGCCGCCGAGCGCGGAGTGCGAGAGCCCGACGCCGATGAACGCGAGCCGGCGCAGCACCACGAAGAAGCCGAGCACGCCGCACACCACGCCGACGGTCACGGCCGCGACGAGTGCGCGCTGCATGAAGGCGAATTCGAGCATTCTGCTTCCTGCTCCGTTTACGCCGGCGGCTTCCGCGATCGAGGCTCGGCAGGCACGGCGCGCGCAAGGGCGACCAGCGCCGCCACGGCGGCTTCCTTCTGGTCCTTGCCCCACGGCGCGCCGGCGCGCTTCCCGAGCGCGGCGAGGGTTGCGTCGAGTCGAACTCGCGTGACGCCGAGCTGTGTCACCGCGGCATCGAGCGCCGAATTGTCCGGCAGCGTCGTCAGCGCGAGGTCGCACGCGCGCGCGCCCGCCACGAGCGCAGCGCGAAACAGCTCTCCCTCGGCTGCGTGCATGCGGAAGTGCACGG
>JANNKN010000023.1:0-8617 GCA_031396315.1 Deltaproteobacteria bacterium | reverse complement strand
ACTGAAGATCGTGAATGTCCTGGATGTTTTGGCTCTCGAGGTCTTCCGCCGAGAACGCCGAGATCGAAACGCCGAGGTCCTGAGCCGCCTGCTCGCGCCGCTCGGCGGTGACGATGATCTCCTCGATGCCCCTCAGCGCCGGCGGGACCGGTGCCGCCGCGGGCGCTGTCGGTTCGGTCGGCGGAGCTGCCGGTACGGCGGCGTCCTGGGCGAGAGCGGGTAGCGCCAACGACGCAACGCCGGCGAGAGCGGCAGCGCGGATCAGAGCGCGAGTCGAGAACATCTGTGACCTCCGTTACCGGCGATTGTGTCACGGGACCGGCCCAAGCACGCGTAGAAAGATGCAAACTGAGGCGGCGTGCAACGTTCCGCGCGATTCGCGGTGTGGCGCCCGCAGGCGCGCTTGATTCGGGCGTTCGAGAGAAACGACGCCTCGCTCGCTGCAAACGCAGGCTGCATCTGCGAGTGGTTGCGCGTCGAGCACGCGCAGCGTGCAAGTGCGCGATCTCTAAGCGCTTACTCCAACTCAGTGCGCAGCGGAGGGGCTTGGCACGCGACGTGCTCTTGCTCGTGCTCGTGACTCGGCTTGATCGGTTGGTTCCATCGGGCGCGCGAACCAGCAGATCAGTGTGAGGAGACGACTCAGAGGTGCCGCAAGGCACTCCCCCGGTAAAACGGAACCCGCCAAGGTCTGAGACGTCACCGAGCCCCGAGTCAAGCGGCCTCCCGGAAAAGTTCCGGGGGGCCGCAGTGCTTTTGGCCTGAGCGTCGCGGCACCCCGGCTGGCCGCGTCGCGGCCGGCTTGGCGTATGACGCGATACGCTGGCGCCGGCCGCTCCTTGCCATCCGGGCGCCGCGGCGCTCAGGGCCGCGCGCATGGCTGCCGCAGCCGGAAGAGCAGCTACGGCTGGGTGGACTCGACGGCGAGGGCTGCGAGCACTTCGCTGCCGAAGCAGCGCCCGAACCAGCCCTTCACGCCGGGCACGCGAGCGAACTCGTCGCGCGAGCTCGGCCGCTGCGTCGCGATCGTTTCCAGGGTTGCGTTCGGACACAGCACACCGGGATCGAGCGCGAGCTCCTTCGCGCGGGTCGTGCGCCAGCGCTTCAGCGCGGCGACGTAGCGCTCGGCGTGTCGATCGATGCGGCGGCGCACGGGGCCCTCGCCCTCGCTGCGGCGCGGGATCGGCCCGTGCTTCTTCTCGATGCCGCGCTCGACCGCCGCCAGCACTTCGCGTCCGAGGCGCCGCAGCACCAGCTCCGTAACACCTTTCACCGCGGCGAGCTGCGAGTCCGTCGTCGGCTTGGTCTCCGCGATCTCGAGCAGCGTGCGGTTTGCGAGCACCTTGAACGGCGGGCGATCGATCTCTCGCGCGCGGTGATCGCGCACGAGATACAGCTCGCGCAGCACGCCGAGGCTCTCGGGCGTCATGGCCCGCGCCCCCTTGATGCGCAGGTAACCGAGCGTGTCGAACGAGCGCTCCGGCCAGTTGCGGCGCGTGAGCGCATCGAACTCTTCCTGCGCCCAGTCGAAGCGGTTCGCCTTCTTCAGCTCGCGCTCGAGCCTCTCGGCAAGCGTCGCCAAGTGCGCGACGTCCGCCGCTGCGTACGTCAGCTGGCTATCGGTGAGCGGGCGCGACGACCAGTCCGAGCGCTGCTCGTCCTTTGGGAGCTTCAAGCCGAAGTGACGTTCGACCAATGCGGAGAGCCCGATCGCCGGATAACCGAGCAGCTGCGCGCTGACCATCGTGTCGAACAAGTTCGCGGTCGTGAAGCCGCAGTCGCGGCGCAGCACGAACAGGTCGTACTCGGCGGCGTGGAAGATTTTCCGAATGTCGGGCGACGCGAGCACCGGCCCGAGCGGAGCGAGCTCTTCCGGCCCGCCAATCGCGAGCGGATCGATCAGGTAGATGCCGAGCTCGCAGCCAATCTGGATCAGGCAGGTCTTGTCGAAGTAGTGATAGAAGCTGTCGGCTTCCGTATCGATCGCGAGGATCTTTTGCCGCGCGAGATCGCGTGCGAGCGTTTCCAGCTCGGCTGCAGTCTGGATGCGCTCGAAGTCGGCCACGCGTTGCCTCGCTGCAGTGGGCGTCGTTTTGAATCGTCAGAGAAAGCGCCGGCGAGGGGGGCTGCAGCGGGGCGACGGCAGTAAGGGCCACTTTAGCCGACGAAAATTTCGAGGGAAGCCGAGATTTCGCTTCCGCTCGAGTCGAGCTGCCGATAGAGTCGTTCCATTATTACAGACATGGTTCCGAATAATGGAACACGCGGATCGATAGGCAGATGGACGCGCTCACCAGCCTCGACAAAGCGATCGACCTGCTCGAGCACTTGCACGATGCGGGCGCGGCGCGCGGCATTACCGAGATCGCGAACGCACTCGGCGTGCCCAAGTCGAGCGCGCACCGGCTGTTGAAGACGCTCGTGCGCCGCGGTTTCGCAGAGCAAGACGCCGCGGGCCGGTATCGCAGCGGTCCAGCGCTGATTGCGCTCGGCCTCGGCGCACTCGACCGCGAGCCGATCGCAGTGCTCGCGCGGCCGGTGCTCGAGAGCGAAGCGGCCGCGCTCGGCGAGACGGTGTTCCTCACGGTGCCGCGCGGACGCGAGATCGTGGTGCTCGATAAGGCCGAGGGGCAGGGATTCCTGCGCGCGGCTCCCAAAGTCGGGCAGCGCGTGCCGATCGCCGCGACCGCAGTCGGCCGGCTCGCGATGGCGTTCGATCCCGAGCGCTTCCCGCTCGCCGCGAATCCGAGCGTCGCCTACACGGCAGCAACGCAGCTCGCCCACGATGCCGTACGCCTCGCGATCGAGCGCGCGCGCAGTGATGGCTATGCACTCAATCGTGGCGAATGGATCGAGGGCCTCTCGGTCGTCGCGGCACCGATCTTCGGAGTCGCCGAGCCGCCCGTCTTCGCGGGTGCGATCGCGGTCGCCGCACCCACCGCGCGGCTCGATGCGCTCGGCCCGATCGCCATCGCGCGGCGCGCCGCAGTCGCCGCGCGGGCAATTTCACTGCGCCTTGCGGGTCGCGATCCCGCCTGGCGGCGCGGCCTACACGAACTAGGAGGAAGCTCGCGATGAAGGTCTGGCTCGATGGCCGCATCGTGGAGGGCGCCGAGGCGAAAGTCTCCGTACTCGACCACGGCTTTCTCTACGGCGACGGCGTGTTCGAGGGCATGCGCGTCTACAGCCAGCGCCTGTTCCGGCTCGAACGCCACCTCGACCGGCTCGAGATCGGCGCGCGCTGCATCGGCTTGGTGTTGCCCGGTGGCCGCGACGCGATCCGTGCGCTCACGCTCGCGACCGCGAGCGAGTACGTGCGCGCAACCGGCGAGCGCGACGCCTACATCCGGCTCGTGATCTCGCGGGGCATCGGCGAGCTCGGCGTCGATCCCACGAACTGCGAGGCGCCCTTCGTCACCTGCATCGTCGACAAGATCCGCATCTTCTCCGAGGAGAAGCTGCGCAGCGGCATCTCGATGATCACATCGAGCCGGCGCTCGCCGCCGCCGGACGTGCGCGACCCGCGCGTGAAGAGCCTCAACTACCTGAACAACGCACTCGCGAAGCAGGAGGCTAAGCGGCAAGGTGCGGACGAGGCGCTGCTGCTGAACGCCGCGGGCTCCGTAGCGGAAGCCAGCGTCGCGAACGTGTTCGCAGTGCGCGGCGGTCGGCTGCTGACGCCGCCCGGGAGCGATGGCGCGCTCGAGGGCATCACGCGCGCGAGCGTGCTCGAGATCGCCGCGCAGCTCGGGGTGCCCAGCGACGAGCGCACGCTCGGGCGCTACGACCTGATCGCCGCCGATGAGGTGTTCCTCACCGGAAGCGGGGCAAAGGTGGTGCCGGTCGCGACGCTCGACGGCACGCGCATCGGCCGCGGCGAGGCGGGGCCGCTCACCCAAAAGCTGATGGCCGCGTTCGATCGCTTCGCCCGCGATCCGGAGAACGGCACGGCGCTCGGCTGAGCGCCCGACCCACGCCGCCCTCAGCTCGCGATCTGGGTTCCCTGCGCGGACGCGAGCTGCCAACAGCCGCCGGCGTCGCGCCGGAACACATGCGTGTACCGGCTGTGGGCTCGCAGCGCCTCGCCGCTCGGCAGCGCGAGCTGCATCTCGGTGCTGCCGACGACGATCGCGACTTCGCCGTAGAAGCGAACGCGCGCCTCGCTCGGCGTGGTCTCGATCGACTCGAAGCGCACCGCGCGAGATGCGACGCCGGCCGCGAATGCCGCGCGCTCGGTGACTGCGCCAGCTGCAACGTCGACGATCAGGAAATCCGCTGCGAGCAAATCCTCGAGCGCCGCCGCGTCGGCTACGAGCAGCGCATCGAAGAATGCGCGATCGGCGCTGAGCACTTCTCGCCGCGACTCGCTCACGTGCGCAGCGCCTCGCTCGCGAGTTGCTCGAAGATCCCTGCGATCACGGCGGGCATCGCGTAGACCGCATCGTGCGGGCTCGGCAGCTCGAAGTACCGCCATTCGTCGGACACACGGGCGTGCCGCGCGTACGCGTCGAACATTCCGAGCGAGTTCTGCGAGCAGAAGATGAAGCTGCGCTCCACCGTGAGCGGCGTCGCGGCCTCGACGCGATCGAAGAACGTTCCGAGCGGATGCGGTGAGAGGCGCGCCGCGTGGGCCGCGGCCAACTCGGGGCCGACGCCGAGCACCAGTTCCATCGAGAACATCGGCGGAACCGCGTGCGGGGTGCCGGCGGTGCGCGCGCGTTCGCGTGCGTCGGCGGCGGCCTCGGGCCCGAAGATGTCGGCGAGGGACTGGCCGTGCTCCGGCACGAAGGCGTCGAGGTAGACGAGCTTCGCGATGCGATCCGGCAGCCGGTGCGCCGCGCCCGTGATGACGGCTCCGCCGTAGGAGTGTCCGGCGAGCACGACGCCGCTCAGATCGTTCTGCTCGATCACGCGCACGACGTCGGCGACGTGCGTTGCGAGGTTCGTGTGCTGGCTCGCCTCCGCGCTGCGCTCCGCGAGCCCGGTGAGGGTCGGCGTGAACACTTGCGCGCCTGCGGCCCGAAGTCGCCGCGCGACTTCGTCCCAGTGCCAGCCACCATGCCAGCCGCCATGCACGAGGACGCAGGTCGCGAGCGCCACTACCGTCTCCCTTCGCAGCGAAAAGCGATCGATTGCCACCCTAACTGGAACGGTGTTCGAGTGTCAAGATCGGCGTTCAAGAAGACCGGCCGAAAGTCCACTTCGGCGCGCGCCAAGGGCCGCGTCGCGCTGACGCGTGAGGACGTCGTCGCGGCGGGGGCGCGGCTGCTCGATTCGGAGGGCATCGACGGTGTCTCGATGCGGCGGCTCGCCGACGTCCTCGATACCGGGCCCGCGACGCTCTACTGGCACGTTCGCGACAAGCACGAGCTGCTCTCGGCCGTGCTCGAGGAGACGCTTCGCGACGTGCGCGCTCCATCCGCCGGCCCTTGGGATGAGCGCCTGCTCGAGCTGCTGCGGCGCGGGCGTAGTGCGCTGCGCGCGCGGCCGGCTTTGATCGACGTGCTGTGGCGCTCGGGCTGGGAGCTCGGGCCCGAGACATTGCGGGTGGTAGACGAGGCGATCGGGCTGATCGCGGCCAGCGGAATCCCGGATCGCGACGTCGCCGACGTCTACTACACGTTCACCACGTTTCTGTTCGGCTTCGTCGCCGCGGAGGCGACTTCGCCCGGCACGGGCCGCTTCCCGGCGTCGAAGGATCCGACGCGCGCGTTTCCCCACCTCGCGAAGCATCGCCCGGCGGCCGACCCTGCGGGCATGGATCGCCGTTTCGAGGCAGGTATCGCGCGTCTCGTCGCGAGCCTCGCGCCCATCCGCGGTGTCAAGGCGATCAGGCCGCGCCACTCGCGCGCGCGCAGCTAGGTTCTCGCGCCTTCGCGTCTCGCATCGAGAGGAGCTTCCGTGCGCTGGTCCGCTGCCTTCATTCCCACGCTTCGCGACGACCCCGCCGACGCCGAGGCCATCTCACACAAGCTGCTCGTGCGCGGCGGCTTCATCCGCCAGCTCGCCTCGGGCACCTACTCGCTGCTGCCGCTCGGCCACCGCGTCGCCAAGAAGATCGAAGCGATCTTGCGCAGCGAGCTCGTGAAGATCGGCGCTCAGGAGTTCTCGCTGCCTGCGCTGCATCCGGCCGAGCTCTGGAAGGAGTCGGGCCGCTGGGACGCGATCGACGCGACGATGTTCCGCTTGAAGGATCGCCACGGCGCGGACGCGTGCCTCGGCATGACGCACGAAGAGGTCTTCACCACGCTCGCGAAGGAGCTGCGCTCGTATCGCCAGCTGCCGCAGACGTGGTTCCAGTTCCAGACCAAGTTCCGCGACGAGGAGCGCCCCAAATCCGGCTTGTTACGGGTGCGCGAGTTCGTGATGAAGGATTCGTACTCGTTCGACAAGGACCAAGCGGGCCTCGATCGCTCGTTCCAGAATCACTTCGACGCGTATCGAAAAATCTACGAGCGCTGCGGCATCGAGACGATTGCGGTGCAGGCATCGTCCGGTGCGATGGGCGGCAGCGAGTCGGTCGAGTTCATGGTCGAAACCGATGCGGGCGAAGACTGGGTCGCTTCGTGCGGCGCCTGTGGTTACGGGGCGAACGTCGAGAAGGCGAGCTCACTGTTGCCCGACGCGGCGGATCCCGAGAGCGTGCCCGCACCCGAGAAGTTCCCGACACCCGGCGTGCGCACGATCGACGATCTGGCGCGCATGAGCGGCGGCACGGCGGCGGATCGTCAGATCAAGACACTCGTCTACGTGCTCGACGGCGCGACCACGCTCGTGTTGTTACGAGGTGATCATCAGCTCGTGCTCCAGAAACTCATCGACGGCACGGGCTCGCGCGAAGCGCGCCCCGCACACGCGGGCGAGATTCGCGCCGCGCTCGGTGCGGGCGCAGGCAGCCTCGGAGCGGTGGGTGTGAGCGGCGTGCGCGTGATCGCCGATGCCGCGCTGCACGAGCGCCGCGGCCTGACCACCGGCGCGAACGCCGACGATTTCCATCTGCGCAGCGTCGACGTCGCTCGCGACATTGCGGTGAGCCAGTGGCTCGATCTGCGACTCGTTACCGAGGGCGAGGCCTGCCCGATGTGCGAGGGCAAGCTCGCGGTGCGCAAGACCGTCGAGGTCGGCCACATCTTCAAGCTCGGCACGAAGTACAGCGAGACGCTCGGTGCGAGCGTGCAGGCCGAGGACGGCAAGAACGTGCCGATCGTCATGGGCTCCTACGGCATCGGCATCGGGCGCCTGCTCGCGGCGATCGTCGAGCGCCGCCACGACGCGAACGGCATCCAGTGGCCGGTGAACGTCGCGCCTTACGAAGTTGCGGTGACCGTGCTCAACCCGAAGGAAGTCGCGACGAGCGAAGCGGGCGAGCGCCTCTACGACGCGCTCACCAAGCTCGGCGTCGACACGATCCTCGACGACCGCGACGAGCGGCCGGGCGTGAAGTTCAAGGACGCCGAGCTGATCGGCATCCCGGTGCGCGTGACGGTCGGCCCGAAGGGCCTCGCGAGCGGCAAGCTCGAAGTGTTCTTCCGCGGCAGCGGTGAGAAGCGCGAGATCGACGTGAACAAAGCGGCGGACTTCGTCTCCGAGTCGGTGTTCGAGGGGCGGCGGCGCTAGCCGTGAACGCGTCGCCTGCGCTCGTCCACCTAATCGACGCCCCGGTCTACGTCTTCCGCGCGTGGGTGACGCTGCCGGCGATGCCTGCGCCCGACGGTACGCCCACCGGCGCGGCCTACGGTTACGCGAACACGCTGCTGCGCTTCCTGCGTGAGCGCGAGCCGACGCACGTCGCGGCGTGCTTCGACCACGCCATCACGAGCTTCCGTAACAAGCTGTTTCCTGCGTACAAGCAGTCGCGCGGAACGGAGCTGCCGCCCGATCTCGCGCCGCAGTTCGCGTTCTGCATGGACGCTTCGCGCGCGCTCGGGGTCGCGACCTACGAGATGCCCGACTACGAGGCCGACGACGTGATCGCGACGCTCGCACAGCGCGCTGCGAAGGCCGGCCTCACTGCCGAGATCGTGAGCACGGACAAAGACCTGACACAGCTCGTGCGCGAAGACGGCAGCGCGCGCTTCCACGACCTCGCGCGTGAGACGACCCTCGACGCGGACGGCGTGCGCGCGAAGTTCGGCGTCGCGCCCGCGCAGATCCCCGATTACTTGGCGCTGCTCGGCGACAAGGTCGACGACCTGCCCGGCGTCCCCGGCTTCGGCGCCAAGAGCGCAGCCGCCGCGCTCGTCGCATTCGGCTCACTCGACGCGCTGCCCGAAGAGGCCGCGGGCTGGGCTGGCGTGCCCGTGCGCGGCGCCGAGAAGCTCGCCGCGAGCTGGCGCGCGCACCGCGCACAGGCCTTGCGTGTGCGCGAGCTCGCGACCCTCGCGCGCGACGTACCGGGCTTCACCGCCCGCATCGAAGACACCACCTGGCGCGGCGCCGACCGCGCCGCCTTCACCGCACTCTGCACGCGCCTCGGCTGGGGCCGCATCGCGGAGCGCGTACCGAAGTGGGCGAGCGAGTAGCCGCGGAACAGCTCGGACCCGCGGCCAACGCGCGTACGACCGCGCATGCTCGATACCGGAATCGAGCACCACACCCGCAACGCCGCCAGCGCGGC
>JANNKN010000009.1:0-16111 GCA_031396315.1 Deltaproteobacteria bacterium | reverse complement strand
CCTGCTGAAGACGCTGTACGACGAGGCGAAGACAATCCTCGCTTCGAATCGCGACCGACTCGACCGCATCGCGGACGCGCTGCTCGAACGCGAAACGCTCGAGCACGGCGACTTGATCAAGCTGCTCGCCGGTGAGACGCTGCCTCCGCTGCCGCCGCCGACCGCGACCGCCCCGACGGGCAACGTGCGGCCGGCGCGGCCCGCGCGCAGCCGCGAGCCGGCCGGCGTGCGCGGCGAGCTTCCCGATCCGGAGCCGATCGCGGGTTAGAACGGGACGAATCGGGGGTTCGCGGCGATGCACACGACTGAGTTGTTCCGCCGCGATTGCGTCACCATTCTCGGCGTACTGAACGTCACGCCCGATTCGTTCTCCGATGGCGGCCGTTTCGTTCGCGCAGGCCAAGGCCCCCCCGACTCGGCTGCCGTGCTCGCGGAGGCGCGGGCGCAGCTCGCGTCCGGTGCGCACGTGCTCGACGTCGGCGGCGAGTCGACGCGACCGGGCGCGGCGCCCGTAACAACCGCCGAGGAGCTCGCGCGCACGCGGCCGGTGATCGCGGCTCTCGCGAAGGCGCTGGCCGCGCCGATCTCGATCGACACGCGCCGCGCCGAGGTCGCAGAGGCGGCCCTCGACGCGGGCGCCTGCATCGTCAACGACGTGAGCGGCGGCGCTCACGATCCGGAATTGTTGGGGGTCGCCGCACGCCGCGGCGCGCTCTTGATCCTCGGCCACCTGCGCGGCGACCCGGCGACGATGCAGCAGGGCATCGCGTTCGCGGACGTGCTCGCCGAAGTGGGCGACGAACTGGCGGCGCGCATCGAGCGCGCGCTCGACGCGGGCGTCGCGCGCGAGCGCATCGTCGCGGATCCGGGGCATCGGCTTCGGGAAGAGCGGCGCACACAGCGCCGTGCTGCTCGCGAATGCCGGCGCGCTGCGCGCGCGGCTCGGGGTGCCGATCCTGGTCGGCCCCTCGCGCAAGAGCTTCCTCGGTGCGCTGACCGGCGAGCCCGACGCCGCGCGCCGCGATCTCGCGACGCACGCCGCCTGCGCGATCGCGGTGTTCGCCGGCGCCGATGCGCTGCGCGTGCACGACGTCGCGGGTGCGCGAATCGCGGCCCTGGTCTCGTTCGCGCTGCGTGAGGCGCGGCGATGATCGAGGCGATTCGCGACCTGATCGCCAGCCAGTTCGGCGAGCTGCACGCATTCCTGCAGGCCGAGTTCGACCCGGTGCGCGACACCATCGACGTCGCGCTCGTCGCGCTCGCGATCTATTGGGTGCTGCTCTTGATTCGCGGCACGCGCGCGGTGCAGGTCCTGATCGGGCTCGGCTTCCTGATGCTCGCGCGTGTCGTCGCTGACTTCGCGGAGCTCGCGACCGTCACCTTCGTGCTCGACAACTTTCTCGGCCCAGCAGTGCTGATCGTGGTGATCCTGTTCCAGAACGACATCCGCCGGGCGCTCGCACGCGTCGGCCGCGGCTTCTCGCCGACGTTCTCGGAGCGCGAAGAATCTCGCGTCGTCGAAGAGGTGGTCCGCGCCTGCGCCGAGCTCGCACGCCGCCGTATCGGCGGCTTGATCGTGTTCGAGCGCAACACGCGCCTCGACGATCTGACCGAAGCGGGCAGCACGCTCGACGCGGCGGTGTCGAAGGATCTGCTCGTGTCGCTCTTCCTGCCGACGTCACCGCTCCACGATGGCGCCGTCATCATCGCGCACGGGCGAGTGCTGAATGCGAGCTGCATTCTTCCGCTCACGCTGCGCACCGAGCTTCCGGAAGGCATCGGCACGCGCCATCGCGCTGCACTCGGGATCACCGAGGAGAGCGACGCGATCGCGGTGGTGGTCTCCGAAGAGACTTCGGGGATCTCGATCGCGCAGGCGGGCGAGCTCACGATGCAGCTCGACCCGGCACGATTGCGCGAGGCGCTTTGGGATTCGTTCTCGCGCGAACCCGAAGAGCACGACGAGGACGCGGAGCGCACGAGCCCCGATTCCGAGAGCCGGGCAACGCGGCCATGACGCGCCTGATCGATCTCCGCCTAGCCGCCGTCGCGCTGATCGCATCGATCTTTCTCTGGGGCTTCTCGCAGAGCACGGCGACTCAGGAACGCGGCTTCGATATCCCCGTCGTGCCGACGCACCTCGCCGACGATTTGATTCTCACGGCGCGGTCCTCGGATGCGGTCGACATTCGCGTGCGGGGCAGCCGCGGAGCGCTGCGGCGCGTCCCGCTGGATCTCGAATACGAGGTCGATCTCACGGACGCGAAGCCGGGTGTGACGAGCCGCGAGGTGGATCTCACCGCGCTCGACGTGGGGAGCGGAGCGCAGATCGTGAGCCGGTCGCCCACCGAGCTCGAGTTCACGCTCGAGCGCAAGATCTCGCGGCGCATGCGCGTGCGGGCCGATGTGATCGGGAAGCCCGCGGACGGGTTCGTGGCGAGCGAGCCGGTGGTGACGCCGCGGCGGTTGCTGGTGGCAGGCGCCGAGTCCGAAGTGCTTCGGTTGGGCGAGGTGCTGACCGAAACGCTCGACGTGAGCGGAGCGACGCGGTCGATCGAGCGAACGGTGGGTGTGGTTGCACTCGGGCCGAACGCGTGGCTCGATCCCGCGCAGGAGATCCGCGTGCGAATCGAGATTCAGCCGGCGCCGCCCGCGGAGCCCGCGCCAGCCCAGCGGAGAGTGCGATGAGCCGACTGTTCGGAACCGACGGCGTGCGCGGCACCGCGAACGTGCACCCGATGACCGCCGAGCTGGCATTGCAACTCGGCCAGGCGGTGGCGCACGTCTTTCGCGCTGGGCGCGGCAAGCACCGCATCGTGATCGGCAAAGACACGCGCCTCTCGGGTTACATGTTCGAGGACGCGCTCGCCGCGGGCATCTGCTCGATGGGCGTCAACGTGATTCAGGTTGGGCCGATCCCGACGCCCGCGATGGCATTTCTGACTGCCGACATGCGCTGCGACGCCGGCGTGATGATCTCGGCGAGCCACAACTCGTTTCAGGACAACGGCATCAAGTTCTTCGCCCACGACGGCTTCAAACTGCCCGACGCCGTGGAAGATCAAATCGAGCAGTTGATCGCGAGCGGCGACCTCACGCGCCTGCGCTGCGCGCCCGACCACATCGGGCAGGCGCGCCGCATCGAAGACGCGCAGGGCCGCTACATCGTGATGCTGAAGAAAACCTTCCCGCTCGAGTTCACGCTCGATGGCCTCCGCGTGGTGCTCGATTGCGCGAACGGCGCAGCCTACAAAGTCGGCCCCACGGTACTCGAGGAATTAGGCGCCGAGGTGTTCACGATCGGCGTCGAGCCGAACGGTCGCAACATCAACGACGGCGTCGGCTCGCAGCACCCGGAGAAGCTGATCGAGAAGGTCCGCGAGCTGCGCGCAGACGTCGGCATCGCGCTCGACGGCGACGCGGATCGCGTCGTGATGGTTTGCGAGAAGGGCCGCCTGCTCGACGGCGACGCGCTGCTCGCGATGTGCGCCCGCGATCTCGCTTCGCGCGACAAGCTCGCGGGCCGCGCGGTGGTGGCGACCGTAATGAGCAACCTCGGTCTCGAGCGCGCGCTCTCCGCGATCGGCGTCGAGCTCGTGCGCACCCAGGTCGGCGATCGGTACGTGGTCGAGGCGATGCGCAAGCACTGCTACACGCTCGGCGGCGAGCAGTCCGGACACGTGATCTTCCTCGACCATAATCATACGGGCGACGGGCTTCTGACCGGTTTACAGGTGCTCGCGATCATGCGCCGCACGCAGCGCCCGCTCTCGGAGCTCGCGGGGGGGATCGAGCGCTTCCCGCAGGTGCTCGTGAACGTCGCTGTCGCAGAAAAGCGCCCGCTCGAATCGCTGATCGAATTTCAGCGCCAGCTGGCGCAAGTCGAGAGCTTGCTCGGCGACCGCGGCCGCGTGCTGATTCGCTACTCGGGCACCGAGGCGAAGGCGCGCGTGAGGGTCGAGGGCGAAGACGAGCAGCGCGTGACGCAGTACGCGAACGAGCTGGCCGACGGCTTGAAGCGCGCGCTCGCTGGAGCGCGCGGGTGACGCGAACGCTCTGCGTCTCCCTCGATGCCGTGGTCGCTGCGGGTGCGAGCGCGCGGCTACCCGCGCGCTTGATCGCAGCCGCCGCTCTCGCGGATCTCGCCGGCGCAAATCGGTTGCGCATCGGCGTGCGCGAAGACCTCGCGCCGATCGGCGCGGCCGAGCTGCGCGACCTGCGGCGCAGTGCGCGGCAGCTCGAGCTGCGGATCGCGCCGGTACCCGCGCTGGTGAAGTGCGCGCTCGAGGTGCGGCCGGATCGCGTGCTGCTCGCAGCGGAGCCGGCGCTAGGCCACGCCGCGGGACCGCTCGACGTCTCCGCTTGGAGCGCGGGCCTCACCGGCGTGCTTCGCACGCTGCGCGAGGCGGGCATTGAAGCGGCACTCGCGATCGCGCCGACGCTCGACGCGGTCAAGGCAGCGCGCGGTGTCGACGCACCAGCGGTCGAGCTCGCTACCGGCGCACTCGTCGGTCTGCCGCCGCGCGAGCGGCGTGATGCGCTCGAGGCGCTCGGCGACGCGGCGCGGCTCGCCGCGAAGCTGCGCGTCGCCGTGGGAGTCGGCGGTGGCCTCGATCTCGCGGCGCTCGGGGCCGTGCTCGAGGCGGCGCCGTCGCTCGAGTGGGTGAGCGCGGGGCGCGGCCTGATCGAGCGCGCCGTACTGATCGGGCTCGAGCGCGCCGTGCGAGATTGGCGCGAGCGGATCTGAGGGCCGGCTCGTCGGTCGAGTGCGGTCGCTCGAGGCCGAAAGCGCCACGATCGCGTCCGCTGCTTCGCTTGCCGCGCGCCGCTCCGCTACGCGTCTCGGCATGCTCACCGATCGCTGGCCGCTCGCGACTGCCGCCGAAATGCGCGCGCTCGATCGCCATACCATCGAAGTGCTCGGGGTGCCGGGCGAGCTGCTGATGGAGAGCGCCGGGCAAGCGATCGCAGCGCAAGCCTTGCGGCAGCTCGGAGCGCGCGGCGAAGTGTGGTGCTTCTGCGGAAGCGGGAACAACGGCGGCGACGGGCTAGTCGCGGCGCGGCTCCTCCAGCTGCGCGGAATCGAGTCGCGCATCGTGCTCGTGGGCGATCGCGCGCGCTTCACACCCGAAGCCGCCGCGAACTTCGCGCGCGCCGAACGCGCGGGGGTGAAGCTCGCGAAGGGCGCACCGCCGCGCGGCAGCGTGATCGTGGACGCGATCTTCGGCACCGGCCTCACGCGCAAGGTCGAAGGCGCCGCCGCGCGTGCGATTCGACGCATCAACACGAGCCGGCCCGCTTGCCGGGTGCTCGCGGTGGACTTGCCGTCGGGCGTCGATGGCGATTCGGGACAGCTGCTGGGTGCCGCGGTGGAGGCCGATCTCACCCTCGTGCTCGGGCTGCCCAAGCTCGGGCTCACCCAGGAGCCGGCACGCTCGCTTGCGGGCGAGATTTGGGTCGCGCGCATCGGCATTGCGGACGCAGCGCCCGGCGTGGCGCTCAGCGCCGAGTGCTGGACGCGCGCCGCAGCGGCGCGCGCGTTGCCCGTGCGCCCGCGCGCGGGACACAAGGGCACGTTCGGGCACGTGCTGATCGCGGGCGGTTCGCGCGGCAAGGCCGGCGCCGCAGCGCTCGCGGCGCTCGGGGCAGCGCGCGGCGGAGCCGGGCTCGTGACCATCGCGTGCCCGCGCAGCCAAAGCCCGATTCTGCAGCGGACGCGCCTCGAGGCGATGACGGCTCCGCTCGCGGAGTCGAGGCACGGCGAATTCGCGCGCGAGGCGGAGGCCGAGCTGCTCGCACTGGCCCGCGCGCGCAGTGCACTCGTACTCGGCCCCGGCTGCGGACGAGAAGCCGAGACTCGCGCGGCGCTGCGCGGCTTCGCGCTCGCCGCGCCGGGGCCGCTCGTGCTCGACGCCGACGGCCTCGTCGCATTCGAGGGCCACGTCGTTGAGCTGCGCGCCCGCCGCGCGCCAAGTGTGCTCACGCCGCATCCGGGCGAAGCGGGGATGTTGCTCGGACTCACGCCGAAAGCGCTGAATGCCGCGCGGCCTACCCAGGCTCGCGCGCTCGCGCAGCAAACCGGGGCGATCGTCGTGCTGAAGGGCGCGGGCACCGTGGTAGCGGCGCCGGACGGACGCATCGCGGTGAACTCGACGGGCGGCCCGGTGCTCGGCACGGGCGGCACGGGCGACGTGCTGGCTGGGCTCATCGGCGCATTTCTCGCGCAGCGGGTGCCCGCGTTCGAAGCCGCCGTGCTCGCAGCGTTCGTGCACGGGGCAGCGGGCGATCGCGTCGCCACGAAACGCGGCAGCCGCGGCGCGCTCGCACGCGAAATCGCCGACGCCATTCCCGAGGTGTTGCGCGCACTCGACGAGAGCCAACGGCAGATCGGAGCGGGCGATGCGATTCGCTTCCCAGAGCCCGGCTGACACGCGCGCCGGCGGGGCCGCGCTCGGCGCTGCGCTCGACGCGAGCGGCGGCGTGGTCTCGCTGACGGGCGCACTCGGCGCGGGCAAGACGCTGTTCGTGAAGGCGCTCGCCGGCGCGCTCGGCCTCGAGGAGCGCGTGGTCGCGAGTCCGACATTCGTCATCGCGGGCGAGTACGCCTGCGCCCGCGTCGGCGGCCCGGCGCGCCTCGTGCACGTCGATTTCTACCGCGTTGGGAGCGAGCTCGAGCTCGAATCCGCCGGCCTGCTCGATTGGCTCGAGCCCGGCACGCTGCTGATCGCTGAGTGGGGAGAGCGCTTCGCGTCGGCGCTGCCGGAGGATCGCCTGGAAATTTCCATCGCGAGCGGCGAAGGTCCCGAGTCTCGAAGGCTGGAGGCCTGCGCGCTCGGACCGCGTTCTCAGGCCCTCCTCGAGCGCTGGAGCACGCGATGGCACTGATCGTCCAGAAATTTGGCGGCACGAGCGTCGGCGACGTCGAGCGCATCCAGAACGTGGCGCGCCGCGTGGTCCGCACGCACGCGGCCGGCAATCAGGTGGCCGTGGTCGTCTCCGCCATGGCGGGGGAGACGAATGCGCTCGTCGCGCTTGCGAAGCAAATCGGCGGCGAGCAGCCGGATCCGCGCGAGTTCGACGCGCTCACTTCGATCGGAGAATCGAAGACGATCGCGCTGCTGGCGATGGCGATCCAGCGACTCGGACACAAGGCGCGCAGCTTCACGGGCACGCAGATGGGGATGCTCACCGATACGAGCCACACGCGTGCACGCATCCAGCAGATCGACACGGACAAGATTCGCAAGCTGCTGAACGACGGCGGTATTGCGGTGCTCGCGGGCTTCCAAGGCGTCGACGAAGGCGGCAACGTGACGACGCTCGGCCGTGGCGGCTCCGACACCTCCGCAGTCGCGGTCGCAGCCGCGCTGAAGGCCGATGTCTGCGAGATCTACACAGACGTCGACGGCGTGTACACGACGGATCCGAACCTCGTGCCCGCAGCCAGGAAGCTCTCGCGCATTTCCTTCGAGGAGATGCTCGAGATGGCGAGCCTCGGTGCGAAGGTGCTGCAGATTCGCTCGGTGAAATTCGCGATGCAATTCGGCGTGCCGGTGCACGTGCGCTCGTCGTTCGACGACAGCGAAGGCACCTGGGTGGTGCGCGAGGAGGACGTGATGGAACGACTGGTGGTTTCAGGTGTGACTTACAATCGCAACGAGGCAAAGATCCGCGTCGTGGGCGTGAAGGATTCGCCCGGCGTCGCGGCGAAGCTGTTTGGTGCGATCGCCGACGCTGGCATCGTCGTCGACATGATCGTGCAGAATGCGTCCGCCGACGGCACCACCGACATGACCTTCACCGTGCCGCGCGACGATTTCGCACACGCGAAGGAGATCGCGGAGCAGCTCGCGCCCACGGTTGGCGCGTCGCGAGTCGAGGCCGACAAAGCGATCGCGAAGGTGTCCGTCGTCGGGCTCGGCATGAAAGATCACGCCGGCGTCGCCGCGCAGATGTTCCGGGTACTGGCCGGCGAGGGCATCAACATCCAAATGATCGGCACGAGCGAGATCAAGATCTCAGTCGTGGTCGAGGAGAAGTACACGGAGCTGGCCGTGCGGGCGCTGCACGCAGCCTTCGTCGAGAGCGGCGCCGAGCCGCCGCGCGCGGACGCGTAACGGGCGCGCGCCGTGCGCCCGCCCCGCGAGTCCCTGGAGGCAACGCGATGAGGCGTGGCGCAGCGCATGCGACGGCGCTGCTGGCGGCGGCGCTGCTGCTGCGCGCCGCCTGCGATCCCACCACGCCGCCGCGGACCGAGCTGCGGCGGTCGCCCGCAACGGGTGGTGCGCGCCTGCTCTACGGCGAAAAGCTGGACCCGAATCGCGAGCCCGCCGAAGTGCTCGCGCTGCTGCCCGGGGTCGGGCCCGCGAGGGCGGCGGCAATCGTCGCGGCGCGCCCCCACTGTTCGCTGGTCGACATAGACCGCGTGCCCGGCATCGGTCCGGCGACCTTGCGGGCGCTCTCAAAATTCCTCGCTTTTCCCGATCTACCGGGCCATTGCGAGCACGAGTTGCACGCGTTTGGGGATTGAATCCGTGTGCGAGTGCGGGTTAAGTTGCGGCCCACCGCGATTCCGCGGGGAAAAGGGAGTAGCGATGATTCGGAGCAAACTCGGGTTTCGGTCGCTCACCGTCGCGCTGGTTGCGGTTCTCGCGCTGGCGACGGGGTGTGCGACGAGCAGCATGACGCCTCGGACCTGTGCGGCGATCGGCGCCCTCGTAGGCGGCGCCGGCGGTGCGACATACGGCACCAATCACGACAAGGGCCACGACATCGACTCCGGGATCGGGTACGGCGTTGCGTTCGGCGCAGTCAGCGGAACCGCCGCGTACTTCATTTGCAAGGCGCTCGGCGTTGGCGAGGCGGCTCCCGCACCGGCGCCCGAGCCCCGCGCTGCAGAGCCGGCACCTGCACCGGCGCCTGCGCCGGTCGAAGAAGCCGTACCGGCTCCGATGTCGCAGCGCATCGTGCTGCGCGGTGTGCAGTTCGAATTCGACAAGTCCGACATCCGGCCCGATGCGGGTGTGATCCTCGACGAGGCGGCGAGCCAGCTCGCGCAGGTGCCCAATACCCGCGTCAGCGTCGAAGGCCACACCGACTCGAGCGGCGCCGACGCCTACAACCAGTCGCTCTCCGAGCGGCGCGCGGGCTCGGTGCGCGACTACCTCGCCGCCAAGGGCGTCGATGGCGGCCGCCTCTCGACCGCGGGCTACGGCGAGAGTCAGCCGGTGGCGGATAATGCGACGGACGAAGGCCGCGCGCTGAACCGGCGCGTGGAGCTCAAGGTCCAGGAGTAACCCGGCCACGGGAATTCTGGCGCGTCTCCGCGCCTTCATCGCGGAGAATCTTTGGAATCCGGAGCCACTCGAGCCTAAACCGCTCGAGTGGCTTCGGTCTTTTTTCCAGCTCTCGGTGCTGATTGCCGAAGGCTTCGTGCGCGACGAGCTGCTGTTGCGCGCGAACTCGCTCGCGTACCTGACGCTGCTCTCGATCGTGCCGCTGCTCGCACTCGCCGTGGCGCTCGTCGACTTGGTGAGCGATGGCCAGATCGCCGCCGGCAAGATCCTCGACCTGCTCGCGGTCGCCCCCGACGCGAAGGCGAACCTGCTCGAGCGCGTCGCGCACTTCAACTTCCGCGCGCTCGGCGGCGTCGCGAGTGCGCTGCTGCTCGGCACGATGGTGCTCGCGGTCGGACGCGTCGAGCAGGCGCTGAACGCGCTGTGGGGCGTGACCGAGCGACGCCCGTGGGCGAGGCGGGTCCCGGATTATCTCGCCGTGATCGTAACGGCGCCGCTCTTCGTCGGCGTCGCGATCTCGCTGCGCGCTGCGTTCGAGAGCCAGACGTTGGTGAGAAAGGCGCTCGAGTTCCCGCTGCTCCAGTTGCTCTACGAGAGCGGCATCCGCTGGGCGCCGATCCTGCTGATCACGCTCGCGTTCACGTTCCTTTATTGGTTTCTGCCCAACACGCGTGTGCGCCGGCGCTCGGCGCTGCTCGGCGGAGTCGTCGCCGGCGTGCTCTTCAATGGCGCGCAGGTCGCCTATGTGATGCTCACGATCGGCGCGAAGCACCGCATGGACGACGCCTTCGCGGCCTCGGCTTGGATCGTGATGTTCCTGGTTTGGGTCTACATGTCGTGGGCGATCGTGCTGCTCGGCGCCGAGGTCGCCTACGCGCATCAGACGTTGACGCTGTATCGGCGGGAAGTTCGCGGCAAGGCTGCGGGCACGGCGGCGCGCGAGACGATCGGCCTCGCGATCGCCCTCTGCTGCGCGCGTTCGTTCCGCGACCGCGGGCAGCCGTGGCACCCAGATGCACTTTCGGACTCCCTCGACGTGCCCCTTCGCACCGTGCGCGACGTGTTGCGCTCCCTCGAGCAGGCGGAGATCGTTGCCTCCTGTGGCGGCGAGTTCGCCGGCTGCTTCCAGATGGCGCGCCCGGCCGAGCAGGTGCGCGTTTCGGACGTGCTGCTCGCGCTGCGCGGTAACTCGAACGTCCCGCTCGGCGTCGCGGACCTCTCGCGCACCGTGAACGGGGTGATCGCCGAAGTCGAGCGCGCGGGCGGTGCCGTCGCAGAAGCGCGCAACCTGCGGGATCTGCTCGGCGACACGCCGCGCGCCTGACGCGGCCTCGCAGCGCTCACTGTTACTCTGCGCCGATCGTATGCGCGTCTATCTCGACCACAACGCCACTACGCCGCTGCGCGGCGAAGTCATCGCCGCGATGAGCGAGGCGTTGCGCGCGAACTACGGCAACCCGTCGAGCACGCATGCCGAGGGCGCTGCGGCGCGAGCCGCGCTCGAGCGGGCACGAGGCGAGGTGGCAGCGCTGCTCGGCGTGACTGCGAGCGAAGTGATTTTCACCGCCGGCGCGACCGAGGCGAACAATGCGGCCGTCCACTGTGCGCTCGGGGCGCGGCCCGAGCGGCGTGAGGTCGTGACGACGACGTTCGAGCACCCGTCGGTCGCGGAGCCGCTCGCCGCGCTCGCGCTGCGCGGCGTGGGCGTCACGTACGCGGCGGTGGGCGACGACGGACGCGTCGACCTCGATGCGCTCACGAGCGCGATCGGCGATGGCACGGCGCTGGTTGCGGTGATCCTCGCCAACAACGAGACCGGCGTGGTCCAGGAGATCGCGAAGATCGCCGAGGCAGCGCACGCGCGCGGCGCCTGGCTGCACGTCGACGCGACGCAAGCGCTCGGGAAGATTCCCGTCGATGCGGTCGCGCTCGGCGCGGATTCGCTAGCGGCGTCGGCGCACAAGCTGAACGGCCCGAAGGGCAGCGGCTGCCTGGTCGTGCGCAAGCACGTTGCGCTGCCGGCCTTTTTGTCGGGTGGAGGCCAGGAGCGTCGGCGTCGCGGCGGCACCGAGAACGTGGCCGGCATCGTCGGCTTTGGGCTCGCGTGCGCGCTCGCGCGCGCGGAGCTGCCCGCGCGCACGCCGCGGCTCGCGCGCCTGCGCGATCGCCTATGGACGGGCATCGAAGCGGCGATCCCGCGCGTGCGACGAAACGGCGACGCGCGCTTCGTCCTGCCCAATACGCTGAACGTGGAGTTCACGGACACGGCGGGCGAAGTGTTGTTGGAAGCGCTCGACGGCGAGGGCATTGCCGTCTCCGCGGGCGCCGCGTGTCACTCGGGCTCGATCGAGCCGTCGGCCGTGCTCGTTGCGATGGGTCGCACCGCGGAGCAGGCGCGCGGCTCGCTGCGTTTCTCGGTCGGTCCCGGCACCACCGACGCGGAGCTCGAGCGTGTACTCGCGGTGCTGCCCGCGCTCGTGGCGCGCGTGCGCGCGGCGGGGGCGTGATGCCCGAGCGCATTGTCGTCGGCATGTCGGGTGGCGTCGATTCGTCGGTCGCGGCGGCGCTGCTGGTCGAGCAGGGCTTCGAGGTGATCGGCGTGACGATGAACCTCGCGGGCAGCCAGAGCCGCTGCTGCTCGCTCGACGACGCCGACGACGCGCGGCGCGTAGCGGAAGCATTGGGGATCCGCTTCTACGTGGCGAACTACAAGGACCGCTTCCGCGCGGAGGTGATGGAGCCCTTTGCCGACGCCTACCTCGCGGGCAAGACGCCGATCCCGTGCGTTGCATGCAACGACCGCTTCAAGTTCAGCCACCTGCTCGCGCGCGCGCAGGCGCTCGGCGCGGAGAGCGTCGCGACCGGTCATTACGCGCGCATCGAGCGCGACCCGGCCGGCGAAGTGCGGCTCCTGCGGGGCGCCGATCTGCGCAAGGACCAGAGCTACTTCTTGTTCCGGCTGTCGGCGGCGCAGCTGCGCCAGACGCGTTTCCCGATCGGCGCGCTCACCAAGCCGGAGGTGCGCGAGCGCGCGCGCGCGCTCGGCCTGGGCACTGCCGAGAAGGCCGAGAGCCAGGAGATCTGCTTCGTCCCTGACGGGAATTATGCGCGCGTGGTCGAGGAGATTCGGCCCGGCGCCGCGCGCGCAGGCGAGATCGTCGACGCCGAGAGCGGCCGCGTGGTCGGCACGCACGCCGGCATTCATCACTTCACGGTCGGGCAGCGCAAGGGACTAGGCTCGGGCGGCGCGGAGCCGCGCTACGTGGTCGGACTCGATGCCGCGAGCGGCCGTGTGCGGGTCGGCAGCGAGCGTGCGCTCGGCTCGAGCGGCGCGCGCGTCACGGGCGTGTGCTGGACGCGCGAGCACGCGCCGAATGCCGCGCTGCGTGCGGCGGTGCAGGTCCGCTACAAGCACGAGCCCGTGGCGGCGACGATCACGCCCGCCGCCGACGGCAGCGCGTGCGTTGCGTTCGATGCGCCGGTACGCGCCGTTTCACCGGGCCAAGCCGCCGTGTTCTATCAGGGCGACGAGTTGCTCGGTGGCGGCTGGATCGAACAGGCGCTGCCGTGAGCGAAGCGCCGCACACCCCCGTCGACGAAATTGCGGCGTGCACGGGCTATCGCTTCAGCGACGAGCGGTTGCTCGAAGTCGCGCTCACGCATCCATCTGCGGCCTACGAACGCGACCGGAGCGGCGGCAACGAGCGCTTCGAGTTCCTCGGTGACGCCGTGCTCGATCTCGCGGTCGCGCGCCTTCTGTTCACTGCTCACCCAGAGTGGCGCGAGGGAGATCTCACGCGCGCGCGCGCTGCCATCGTGAACACGCGTTCGCTCGCTCGCCGCGCGCGGCACCTCGGCTTGGGGGCATTGATGCGGCTCGGACGCACCGAACAAAAATCGGGAGGCGATCGCAAAGAGCGCGTACTCGCGAACCTGTTCGAAGCGATCGTGGCCGGGATCTACCTCGACGGCGGCATGGATCCAGCCGCCGCCTTCGTCGAGCGCGTGTTCGCCGGGGAGATCGCGAGCGCTGCACTGCTCGAGCGCGATCCGAAGACACGCTTTCAGGAGTGGACCCACGCGCAGCTGCATGAGACGCCGCGCTATCGGCTGGTGCGGGACAGCGGAGTCGAAGAGGCGGAGGATCGCTTCGCGGTCGCCGTCGACGTGGCGGGGGGTTGCTGGGGCGAGGGCGTCGGGCGCTCGAAGCGCATTGCGGAGCTCGCCGCCGCGGATGTCGCGCTGTTGCGCACGAAGGAGCACGATGAACAGCACTGACCGACCGCCGCTGGATGCGGGCCCGAAGGGCCACCGCTCCGGAGTGGTCGCACTGCTCGGCCGCCCGAACGCGGGCAAATCGACGCTGCTGAATCGCTTGCTCGGCCAGAAGCTCGCGATCGTCACCGCGAAGCCGCAGACGACCCGCAGCCGCATTCTCGGCGTGCTGACGCTGCCGAACGCGCAGCTGCTGCTGCTCGATACGCCTGGCCTGCATGAAGCGACGCGGCCGCTGAATCGCGCGCTCAACGCGCTGGCGGAGGAAGCCGCAGACGGATGCGACGTCGCGCTCATCCTGCTCGATCCGCGCACGGCGTGGGACGACGCCCACGAGGCGTTGCGGGCGCGCAGCCTTCGGCGCACGACGCCGGTGATCGTGGTCTCTGCGAAATCGGATCTCGGCATGCCTGCGCAGGCCGAGGCGGAGCTGACGATCTCCGCGCAGGATGGCTCCGGTCTCGAAGCGCTGATCGCGCGCCTGACGGCGCTCGTGCCCGAATCACCGCCGCACTTCGACCCCGACACCGTCACGGATCGCACGCTGCGCTTTCTCGCCGCCGAGGAGATTCGCGAGGCCATTTTCGAGGAGCTCGAGGAGGAGGTGCCGTACTCGATCGCGGTCGAGATCGACAGCTTCGACGAGTCGAAGCCGGACGGCGCGCGCATCCGCGCGACGCTCTGGGTGGAGCGTGACTCCCAGAAGGGCATCGTGCTCGGGCAGGGCGGGCGCATGATCAAAGCGATCGGTCAGCGCGCGCGGAAGGGCATTTCCGAGCTGCTCGAAGGCCCCGCTCATCTCTCCCTCTGGGTCAAAGTCGACGCCCGCTGGGCCAAAAAACCCAAGCGCCTCCAAGCCCTCGGCTACACCTAAAAAACGCGCAACCAATGCGCAGCCAGCGCCGTCCCGCGGTGCCGCGCCGCCCCGCGGAGGCACGACGCCGGAGTCGACCCCGCAGCCAAAGCGCTTCGATGTCGGTCTCGAGCTTCGCAAGCGAAGCGCGCAGCGAGGCGCAGTCTTCGGAGCCGAGCGAAGTAAATAAGGAAAAAGCGCACCGCTGCCCCCTGACCCCGAGTCGCCCCGCACGCCCCCTTTGCCCGCTGTCAGGCCACACACGCGTTAGATAAGGTGCGCCCCTTTGCAGAGCGCAGGAGCCACGCATGCCGGCAGACCTCTCTCCGAAGCAACTTCGCGCGCTGCTCGGGTCGCGGAAGATCGAGCGCGTGGTCGTACTCGGCGCCAACGGCACGATGGGCTACGGCAGTGCCGCGCTGTTCACGCAGGCCGTGCCGCAGGTGACGTTTCTCGCGCGCACGAAAGCGAAGGCGGACGAGGGCCTAGCCGCGGCCATCAAGCAAGTGCGCTCGCCGACGGTCGCGCTGCGCGCGAAGACGGGTGATTACGCAAATGATCTCGCGTCGGCGGTCGCGGGTGCGGATCTGATCTTCGAGGCGCTCACGGAAGAGCTCGCGCTCAAGCAGGAGATGTTCGCGCGAGTCGATGCCGCGCGCCGCGAAGATTCGATCGTCGCGACCGTGACGTCGGGGCTCTCGATCAATCAGCTCGGCGAGGGCCGCAGCGCATCCTTCCGTAAGCACTTCCTCGGTCTCCACTTCTTCAATCCGCCGAACGTGATCGTCGGCACCGAGCTCGTCGCGGGCCGCGAGACGGCGAAGGACGTGGTCGACTTCGTGGATGCGTACGCGACGATCCGGCTCGGCCGCGAGATGATTCGCGTGCACGACACGCCGGCGTTCGCGGGCAACCGCGTCGGCTTCAAGGTGCTGAACGAGGCCGCGCAGCTCGCCGAGGAACTCGGGCCGTTGCTCGTCGACCGCATCGTCGGGCCCTACACGGGCCGCGCGCTCACGCCACTCGCGACGATCGACCTCGTCGGTTGGGACATCCACCGTGCGATCGTCGACAACGTCTACGCGAAGACGAACGATGAGGCGCACGCGACGCTCGCGCTGCCGGCGTTCATGGCTCGGCAGATGGCGCAGGGCACGCTCGGTGACAAATCGGGGCGCGGCTTCTTCAAGAAGGAAGGCAAGGCGCGGCTCGTGCTCGATCCCAAGTCGGGCGCCTACAAACCCGAGAGCGAGATCAAGCTGCCGGAGCTCTCCTACATCGACGAGATCTCCCGCCTGCATCGCGAGGCGCGTTATGGCGAGGCGATGCAAGCCTTCCTCGCGGCGAAGGGCGAGTACGCCGCGATCGCGAAGCGCGTGATCGGTGGCTACCTGAGCTACGCGTTCCATCGCGTGGGCGAAGTGACCGACACGATCGGCGGCATCGACCGCATCATGGGGACGGGCTTCAACTGGGCGCCGCCCTCGGTGCTCGTGGATGCGCTCACGCCGCTGGGCGCGGTCGCCTTGGTGGAAGGCGCCGGCTTGCCGGTGCCGCAGAATCTGCGCGACGCCACGAAGCAGGGCGAGCGCTTGTTCCGTCACCCAACGATCAATCCGGGTCGCTTCTTCGTCGCCAGCTGAGTGGCGTGTTCCGTAATGACTCACATCGTTCAACCGAACCGAAC
>JANNKN010000427.1:0-7603 GCA_031396315.1 Deltaproteobacteria bacterium | reverse complement strand
CATGCGCTCGCACAGGCGACCTGGGACGTGCGGCGCCTGTTCGGCTGATGCGCGCGCAGGGCGCGAGCGAGATTGCTTGCTATGGGCTCTCGCTCGGCGGCTACGCGGCGGCGCTGCTCGCGAGCCTCGCGCCAGAGCTCGGCACGGTCATCGCCGGCGTTCCTGCCGCCGATTTTCCGCGGCTCGTTTGGCAGCATGCGCCGCTCGCGGAGCGCGAGCGCATTGCGCGCGCCGGCCTGACGCGGGAGCTCGCCGAGCCGGTGATGCGTCCCGTCTCTCCGCTCGCACTGGCTCCGCTCGTGCCGCACGCGCGACGCTTCGTGTTCGGAGCGCCCGACGATCAGTTCGTGTCGGCGGACCACGTGCGCGACCTGCTCGCGCACTGGGGTGCGCCGCGACACGTGTGGTTTCCCGGCGCACACGTCACGTTCCGAGGGCACGACGCGGTGCAGGCGCTGCTGCGCGAGGCTTTGCGCGGATCCCCAGTTTTGGGGGTCGCAACGCGCAGCGCGATCACGGAAGCTGTTAGAGGCGACGGTCGGACGGGCGAGGAGGATCGCGAGTGAAGAGCGCAGCGATTGCGATGGTCGGCGTTTTCTGTGGGCTGGTTGCGGCGGGCGAGCCGGCACGATCCGAGGCGCAAGCCTCGGCGGCGCAACTCGCGTGGCTCGCCGGTTGTTGGGCCTATCTGGACGCCGAGCCGGGTTCTGGAGAAACGTGGATGCCGCCGGCAGGCGGCGCGCTGCTCTCGGTCGCGCGCACGGTGCGCCGCGGGGGGGTCGTCTCGTACGAGTTTCAGCGAATCGCCGAGAGCGAAGCGGGCTTGGCGTTCTACGCGCTGCCGTCGGGTCAGCCGGAAGTGCGTTTCCCGCTGAAATCCCTGACCGCGAACGAGGTGGTGTTCGAGAACCTCGACAACGAATTCCCGCAGCGCGTCATTTACCGGCTCGCGCAAGACGGCGACATCTCCGCCCGCATCGAGGGTGCCAAGGACGACCCGACGCGCGCGCTCGATTTCCCGATGACGCGCACGAGCTGCGAAGACAAAGACAAGAAGCGTTAGGTCGCTTCAGGTCACGACCAGCTCGACCGGATCGCAGTCGAGCCCGCCTGCGACGAGTACGAGGGTCGCGTAATCGACCGGCTCGTTCTCTTCCTCGACGTGGTGCAGCAGGTTCAAGTTGAAGCCGACGCGGCGGCCGGTCGCGCGCTCGTGGGCGGCGCAGATCGAGCGCACGAGATCGCGCTGCGACCAGCCGCGTTCGCGCCGGCGGCGCCGGATGCCCGAGCCATCCGGCACGACGCGCACGCCATCGCTGAAGCGCGTCATCGCGCGCCGCGCAGGCGAGGTCGCTCGATCCACTCGAGGCAGGCGCCGTCGGGATCGAGGAAGAAGCCCGCGCGCAGTCCATCGATGGGGATCTCGGGCCCCATCTCGAGCGACACCGCGCCCGAGTGCGGGAGCGCGAGCGCATCGAGCTGAGCGCACGCCTTCGCGGCGTCGTCGACGAGCAGCGCCATGCGGTAGAGGCCGAGCGCGTTCGCGGTGCGCGGCGCGGCGCGACCGGGCGGCGGCTGCTCCCACTCGACGAGACGAATCGCGAAGCTCGGCGTCGGGGCGAACGTGGCTTCGCGCCAGCGCGCGGCGCCGAGCGAGCCGAATGCCGCGCCGTCCGCCTCGCAACGTTCGGGCGCGCTCGCGCGAATCCCGAGCAGGCGCTCGTACCACGGCAGCGCGCGAGCGAGGTTCGCAACGCCGAGCGCGACTCCGGCGAAGCGCGGCGTGGCGGCGGCGTCCGCCGACTCCGCGATCTCCAGCAGCGCGCCGTCCGGATCACGCGCGAGGAAGCCGCGGCGCGTGCCGCCGAGCGACGCGAGCTCGGAGAGCGGCGGAGCGTTCGCGGCGGCGAGCTGCGCCTCGAGTGCGCTGGCATCGCGCACGCTCAGCAGCAGCCGCGTGAAGCCGAGTGCGTTCGCGGCAGCGGGGCGGCCCACCGGCGCGGGCAGCTTCCACTCGAGCAGGTCGATGCCCTGCGCGGCCTGGCCGCGGTCGTCGTGAATGATCCACGCATCCCACTGCACACGGCCCGGCATGCCGAAACCCGCGCCATCCTGGGGCAACGGGTTCGTGTGCGAGAGCGGCGCGAGACCGAGCGCGTCGCGATAGAACGCGAGCGAGCGCTCGAGCCGCGAGCAATTCACGTTTACGTGCACGACAGAACTGAAGTCGAGCGCCATCTCAGCTCCGAAGCGAAGCGCGGCTAGCATGAGCCGCGCGCGCTTGCCGCGGCAGCCTACCGCGCGCGCGGGCTCGCGAGCACCTCACCAGAGCAGCGGCCAGACGAGCGCGTCGAGCAGCACCGTCTGCACGCAGAACGCGGCGGCGCCGAGCGGTGCAACGCTGCGCCACGCGCCGGGCAGCGCGGGTGTTAGGCGCAGCGTAGTCGCGAACAGCGCGAGCGAGCCCGCGGCGACGAGCCAGAGATCGAGCACGACGCAGGCAAACGGGAGCGCGCCGTCCTGGTGCCACTTCGTGAGCGGCATCCACAGGCTCGAGCCCGCGAGCAAGGCGACGTAGATCGCGTGCAGCGCGCGGTAGCCGAGCCCGAACACCACGCGCGAGCGCTCGGGATCCGCGTGCAGGAAAAGCGCGGGCGTGAATGCGCAGTAGCCCGCAGCGGCGACGAACATCCATGCCGTGTAGAGCCCGCGCAGTTCGCTCGGCACGCCGCCCCACATCGCGCCCACGGCGTCGGGCCAGACGGCGAAGCCGTAGGCGTAGGTCGCGAGGATCGCGGGCCCGAGCACGATCTGGATCCCGAGGAAGCGCCGGCGTTCGGAATGCATGGGCGGGCACGATCGCAGATTCGATGCACCCGGGTCCGCGGGCATTCGAGTGGGGCGCGAGGGGCGCGCCAGATCGGCACACGACCGGGATACGCTGCGCGCCCACTTGGAGGCCCGTGATGAAGCTGTCTTGTGCGCTGCTGCCCGCCCCGAACGCTGGCGAGTCGGCCGCGCGCGCGGAGGCCCTCGGCTTCGCGCGCGTCTGGTTCCCCGATTCGCCCGCGCTTTACGGTGACGTCTGGATCGCGCTCGCGGACGCGGCGCGCGCGACGACGCGCATCGGGCTCGGCACGAGCGTGCTGATCCCGACGCTGCGCCACCCGGCGGTGACGGCCGCGGCGATCGCCCATCTGGAGGCGATGGCGCCCGGGCGGCTCGCGGTCGCGATCGGTACGGGCTTCACGGGCCGGCGCATGTTCGGGCAGAAGCCGATGCCGCTCGCGACGCTCGAGCGCACGCTGCGGCAGATTCAGGGTCTGTTGCGCGGCGATGCCGTCGAAATCGACGGCCAGCTCGCGAAGATGATGCATCCGGCCGGTGTCGTGGCGGCGCGGCCCGTAACAACTCCGCTGCTGCTCGCCGTCGGCGGTCCGAAGCAGCTCGCGCTCGCGCGCGCACTCGGCTGCGGCGTGATGTGTGCGGGCGTCGTGCCGGAGGGCGCGCGCGATGCGGCGATGCTCGCGATGGGTACGGTGCTCTCGCCCGGTGAGACGTTCGAGTCGCCGCGCGTCACCGAAGCGATCGGGCCCGCGATCGCGGTCGTGTGGCACGGCACTTACGAGGCGCGACCCGAGTTGCTGGATCACATCCCTGGCGGCAAGGCGTGGCGCGAGGAGATCGAGAAGTTCCCCGCCAACGTGCGCCACCTCTACGTGCACGAGGGCCATCTCGCCGAGATGACGCCGCGCGACCGCAAAGCGTTTACGCCCCTGCTCGCGGGCACGACCTTCAGCGGCACGCCCGCGGAGCTGCGACACAAGGCGAAGGAGCTCGAAGCCAAAGGTGTGTCCGAGCTCGTCTACTGGCCGCTCGGCCCCGACGTGGCGGGCGAGCTCGCGCGCATGCGAGACGCGCTCTCAGGCTGATGCGCAACCCATGTGCAGGCGCCGGTCCCTCCTCCCCGCACTTCCGTTCGATTTCGTGGTGAGGCGCGTTCACGGGTGGAATGACCTACTTGGCGCGCGTTCTGCCGATGAGCCAACTCTCGAGTCGACGAGCGGCAGGGAGCTGGCGATGGGCACGTATCGAGCGCTGCGTGAGGCGGAGCGCCGCCGCGACGAGCGGCGCGCGGAGAGCCAGCTCGCTTCGCCACCCAAGGCGCGGCGCTTTCGAGTGATTACGGTCGCGAACCCGAAGGGTGGCGTCGGCAAGACGACGCTGGTCGCGAACCTCGCGGCTTACTCGCGCGCACTGCGCGAAGACATGCCCGTGCTCGTGCTCGGATTCGATGGGCAGGACGGCCTCGATCGCACGCTCACTGTCCAGCAGCCGGCAGAAGCTCCCGATTTGCTGGAGGCGCTCGCGTCCGGTGAACTCGCAGGCGCAACGCGCTTCGGACAGTTCGGGATCGAGTACGTGCCGAGCCCGCCCTCGCGAGAGGCCCTCGCGGAGGCGCTGCGCGATTCGCGCGGCCTCGCGCAGCTACTCGATTCGCGGGCGGGCGAGGGCCTCGTGCTGATCGACACGGGCAGTGAGCTCGGTGCGCCCGTGCGCGCGGCGCTCGCGGAGAGCGACCTCGCGATTCTGCCCGTGCGCGATCTCGAGTCGCTCGCGCAGGCGGAGAAGTTGCTCGCGCTCGGCTTTCCGCGCGAGCGCGCGCGCTTCGCACTGTGCGGACTCGATCTGCGCGTGAAGTTCGATGCGCCCGATCGCGGCGACGTGCTCGCGCTGCTGCTCTACGAGCTGCGCGTGCGCGGCCTCGAGCACTTCGCGACCGCAATTTCGCGCAGCCCCGCGGTCGAAGCGCTCGCGACGTCGCCGGACGGTCGGCGCCGCACCGTGCTGCACGGCGCGCCGAGCTCGATCGTGCATCGCCAGCTGCTCGCACTCGCGGGCGAGCTGCTCGCCACGCTCGACGCGATGCCCGCGCTCGCCCCGACGTCCCCGCGCGAGCCGCTGAGCGTGCCGCCGGCGGACGGCAGCTTCGCGCGCTGGGTCCTGCGCGGGACGGGTCGCTAGCGCGTCGACTCTAATCGGTCCGCCAATCGAGCACCGAACGCCCCGTCGTGATGCGGGCTTCGAGGCGCTCGAGCTCGGCGGGCAGTTCGCGGTGCGAGGCGCTGCGACCCACGACGGGACGGATTCGCCCCGCGTCCAGCAGCCGTAACAGATCGTGCTGAACCTCGTCGCCGAGTGTGCGAGGCAGCAGGTTCATGCCGCCGAACTTCGTCGCGCCCTCGCGGTAAGCGAGCATTACGCCGCACACCGAGAAATTCCCGAACAGGATCGGCCGCGGTGTGAGGAGCGCGCGATCCTCGGCGCCGATGTCGCCGGAGAAGCCGGCCATCACGAGGCGTCCGCCGCGCGCCATCGCCGGCATCGTCGCCAGCGTGGTCGCCCCGCCGACGAGGTCGCACACGACATCGATCCCATGGCCCGCGCTGGCGTCCATCAGTGCGCCGGAGAAATCGCCACTGCGGTAGTCGATCGCGGCTTCCGCGCCGAGCTCCCGGCAAAACGCGAGTTTCTCCGGCGAGCCCGCGGTGGCGATGACGCGAGCGCCGCACGCCACGCCGAGCTGGATCGCCGCCGAGCCGACGCCGCCCGCGCCCGCGTGCACGAGCAGCCACTCGCCGGGCTGCAGGCGTCCGCGCTCGAACAGCGCGAGCCAGCCGACGTGGAAGGGGAAGAAGAAGGCCGCCGCTTGCACGTCGTCGAGCGAAGGCGGCGCGTCGAACGTCATCGCGGGGTCGACGAGCACCCACTCCGCATGCGCGCCGAAGGCACCCAGCGCGGAACTCGTGACGCGGCGACCGAGCCAGTGCTCCGCGCCCGCACCCGCGGCATCCACCACACCGCACATCTCCATGCCGAGCGTGTAAGGCAACGGGGGATTCACGGTGAGGTAACGGCCGTAACAGCCGTCGAGCTCGTTGTAGTTGCACACGGTCGTCGCGACGCGCACGCGCAGCTGCCCAGCGGCGGGCGTCGGCTGGGGAATGTCCGCGAGCGCGAGCGCCACGCGCGGTGCCCCATGCCGTACGACGCGCCAGGCCTTCACGCCGAAGCCAGAGCGAAGCTCACGATCCCGTCGCGACCTCGCGCTCTTCGTCGCGCCAACGCTTCATGCTCCCGTCGAGCTGGCGAACGCTGACGAAGCCGTTCGCGCGCAGCAGTTCCGCAGCCTTGCTTGCGCGGCCGCCGATTTCGCAATAAGTCACGACGCCGCGCGCCTTGTATGCGCCGAGCTCGGCGAGCCGCGCCTCGAGCTCTTGCACGGGCACGAGCGTCGCACCCGGCACGTGGCCCTGCGCGAACTCCTCGGGCGTGCGTACGTCGAGCAGCAGCGGCGCGTCCTCGCGCGCGAGCAGCGCCGCGAGCTCGCGCGGCTGCACCGGCGCCGTGGCGTCTTCCTGCGCGCAGGCGGCGAACGCGAAGAGCGCGCTGGTGAGAGCGAGGAGCAACGTGCGTCGCGGCATGGCGAGCACTCTACCGCGGGAGACGCGTATTCCCCTTCGCGCGCGCCCCGATAAAGTGGCGCGCATGCCCAGCTTGTTCACGCGCATCATCCGCGGCGAAATCCCCGGCCGCTTCGTCTGGCGCGACGCCCACTGCGTCGCCTTCCTCACCATCGCGCCGCTGCGGCCGGGCCACACGCTGGTGGTGCCGATCCGGGAGGTCGATCACTGGCTCGCGCTCGAGCCGGCGGAGCTGGCGCACTTGACGGCCGTCGCCCAACGGATCGGTCGCGGCGTGCAGGCCGCGTTCTCGCCGGTGAAGGTCGGCCTGATGATCGCGGGGCTCGAGGTGCCGCACGTGCATCTGCACGTCGTACCGATCCACGAGCTGCGCGACCTCGATTTCGCGCGCGCGGACCAGAGCCCCGCCCCCGCCGCGCTGGACGAGGCCGCCGCGAAGCTGCGAGCCGCCCTGCGCGCCGCGGGACACACGGAAGTGTCGGTCTGATGCGCATCGCCGCGCGCTCGGCCGCCGCGTTCGCGCTCGCAGCGTTCGCTGCGAGCTTCAGCGCGCCGACCTCCGCAATCGCGAAGCCGATCGTAATTCTCATCTCGCTGGACGGCGTTCGGTACGACTACCCAGATCGCGATGCGCTCCCGGCCTTCGCGCGCATGGCGAAGGATGGCGCGCGCGCCGAATCGCTCGCGCCAGTGTTCCCGTCGATCACGTTCCCGGCGCACACGACGCTCGCGACCGGCGCGCATCCCGACCGCCACGGCATCGTCAATAATCAGTTCGTTGCCGCAGCCGGCGGCGAGTTCCGTTACGGGTCGGGCGCGGCGGCGCTCGAAGCCGAGCCGCTGTGGGCCGCCGCCGAACGCCCGGGCGTGCGTGCGGCGACGTTCTTCTGGCCGCTCTCGGAGGTCGATTGGCACGGTGTCGCGCCGAGCCATCGGCGCGCCCCGTTCGACGAGGAAGTGCCCGAGAGCGAGAAGGTGAGGCAGTTGCTCGCATGGCTCGATTTGCCCGAGGCGCAGCGGCCGGGGCTCGTGATGTCGTGGTGGCACGGCGCGGACGGCGCGGGCCACCGGCACGGCCCCGACGCGGAGGAGACGCGTGCTGCGCTGCGCGCGCAGGA
>JANNKN010000852.1:0-9011 GCA_031396315.1 Deltaproteobacteria bacterium | reverse complement strand
GAGCGAATGCAGGCGTTCATTGCGGACAATCCCAAGGGCAAGCACGGAATCCATCGCTACGCGCCGGAGGAGTTCGGCGTCGAGCCCGCTGCCGTACGGCGAGCGTTCCGCAAATACATCGAGCGCTTCGCGCTCGTACCGGAATAGGTGCCCATGAATTCGATCGCATTCGCTGCTTTGCTCCTGGGATTGGTCCTTGCTCCTCCAATCTCTGCTCTCGCCGAGAGCTCCAGAGCGAGTGCGACGCCCCAAGCTCTGCTGAAGTCGCTCGTAGGTTCCTGGGAGGGCACGTGCCGCACTTGGGTCGAGCCCGGAAAACTTGCCGACGAGTCCCAGATCAAGGGCACGATTCGCCCAATGCTCGGGCGCGGGTTCGTTCGTCACGAGTACGAGGGCACGATTCTGGGGACTCCGCGACATGGGGAAGAGCTGATCGCGTTCAACTCGGTGACGAAGCGGTTTCAGATCTCCTGGGTGGACGAGTTTCACATGAGCGAAGCGATTATGTTCTCGGAGGGGGAAGCGACTGAGCGCGGCTTCGCCGTGATGGGCAAGTACGATGCCGCCCCGAACTCGCCGCCCTGGGGTTGGAGGACGGTCTTCGAGCTCATCGACGACGATCATCTCTCGATCACCGCATACAACGTCTCCCCAGACGGCCAGGAAGCGAAGGCCGTCGAGACGATCTACACGCGTACCCCGAAGTGAGCGCGGACGAGGTCGTGGTCGCATCGCATTCGGCCCACGTCGCAGCGCCAGCGGCGCTCGTGTGGCGCTACTTCGATTGGCCCAATGCCCACCTGATCCTGCCGGGAGGGTTGTTCACGGCGGTGGACTACCTCGCAGCGACCGATGGCCGCGGCGCCGGGCGAAAGCTTCAGCTCGCGAGTGGAGACGTCGTTACCGAGTACTTGTTGGAGAACGATCCCGTTCGGATGCGCTTGCGCTACGCGGTTGCGGATCCCACGCCGATGCCGGTGCGCGCCTACACCGGCGAGGTGCAGGTGACGGCAACCGACGCCGCCCACTGCGACGTGCACTTCCGCTGTCGATGCCAGCTGCGAGGAATCAGCGCGGCGGACTGGCAACGCCAATACGCGGCGCTCCAACAGTCGATCCTCGGGATCATCCAGCAGCAGCTGCAGGGCGCCGCGTAAGTTCGGTGTCGCCCGCTTCGCGCTTCTTAGGCTGCGCCTATGATCAGCGAATGAACGCCGCCGAGGGATGTGCCCGTGGGTAGCTGCGCACGAATTCCAAGTAGCGGCTCAGCGTCGTGTCGCCCCGCGTGAGTGCGCCGGGGCGATAGTGAATCGTGTTGAGGATGTCCTTGTCCTCGAACACGGTGCGGTACATCAACGCCTCGGCGACCGCGAAATCACGCTCGAGCCGCTCGAGATCCGCGTCGCTGCCGCTGCCCTTCTCTAGCGCGAGCACGGCGAACACTTGGTGCTTGCCAACCTGCGGCAGGCCGAATCCGACCATGCCGCCGAGCCACGTTTCGCCATACGGGCCCTCCTGCCAGTACAAGCTCGTACCGCGAATGCCGAGGGTCCATTCGACGGGCACGCCGTTTTGGTGCGCGGCGATGATGCGGTAGCGAAATCCCCAATCACTCCAGTCCACCTGCCGATGCGGATCGTCGGCGGCGAACTGAACTCCGTGCACCACCTTGATGTGCTGCATGTCGGGTGTGTTGGCGGCGAAGACCCAGGGGTCACACGCGAACAACTCGTCGTAGCGATAGACCTGAATCGCGAGGCTCGGGTCCGGGCGCTCGAAGTCCGGCAGATCCCAGAGCGGAACCTCGCCATTGAAGGCCCACACGATTCCGTAGCGCTCGGTGGTGGGAAACTTGAACAGTCGTGCGCTGGGCGGCGCCGGATCGCCGATGCCCGTTCGCACACAGCGGCCGCTCGTCTCGTATTCCCAGCGGTGGAACGCGCACTGGATTCGGTTCTCGATGACGCGGCCCACCGAGAGGTCGGCGCCCAGGTGGGGACAGAAGGCACTCATTACGCGTGCCACGCCGTCCTCGCCTCGAAACACGACGACCTTTCCGTCTAGAAAAGGCTCACTGCGAATCTGCCCCGTCGCGACTTCAGACGACAGACAAATGGGAAACCACGTCTGGCTGAACAGCCCGTTCTCACCCTCGGCAGGCAGACGCTTACCGAGGCGAGTGGTCGGGTTCGAGTCCGGTAGGTCCACACTCGAACGGGTGACGCTGGTGATCATGGAGCTCAACGGTTCACTCTCCTCCGGGATGGTGCTGGTGCGCCGTCCAGCGCGCGCGAATCGCTCGCCGGACGCTGAGCTTGTCACAACCTCAGCCAGCCGGCCGTTCTTTCGCGGCAAGCGGAGCGCTTCTCTCGAGGAGCAAGGAGAATGCGTTGCGCCGCAGCGCTCGCGGGGAGAAGCTGGTGACGAAGCTGGCTGCGCCAAGCGAGCCAGGCAGACGTGTCGCCAAGGCGCGACCCCTCTAACAATCTTCGGAGGTCGTCCATGCACGGCGAGCTGCACCGCAGCGATCGGATCGGTTGGCTGCGCGCCGCCACCCTCGGCGCCAATGACGGCCTCATCTCCACGAGCAGCCTGGTCGTGGGCGTGGCGTCTGCCGCTCCCGACCCGGCGGCGATTCTGCTCGCCGCGGTGGCGGGCCTCGTCGCCGGCGCTCTCTCGATGGCCGCGGGGGAATACGTTTCGGTCAGCTCGCAAGCGGATACCGAGCAGGCCGATCTCTCCCGCGAGCGCGGCGAGCTCGCCAAGTCGCCCGAATCCGAGCGGGCCGAGCTCGCGGGGATTTATCAGGGTCGCGGCCTGAGCCCCGAGCTCGCTCTTCAAGTCGCGGATCAGCTGACGGCGCATGATGCCTTGGGGGCGCACGCCCGCGATGAGCTCGGCATGCATGAGACGACGCGCGCAAGACCCATCCAAGCTGCGCTGGCCTCCGCGGCCTCGTTTGCCCTGGGCGCCGCACCGCCCGCGATCCTGGCTGCGTCACTCCCTGCCAGCGTTCTGGCGCCGGGGGTCGTGGGCGTGACCCTCGCACTCCTGCTCATGCTCGGCGGCTTAGCGGCTCGCCTCGGCGGCGCGTCGCTCACACGCGGCGCACTGCGCGTCGCGTTCTGGGGTGCGGTCGCCATGGCAGGCACCGCTGCGGTAGGACGTCTATTCGGCGCGGCCGATTGACGACACGCCCTCGCGCGCCCCAGACTCGCGAGGCTCACGACCCCACCCGCAACGGAGGCCCCATGAAGCTTCGCATCGTCGACAACGGCCCGATCATCCTCGACACCACCGACGCGGTCAGCTTCACCGGCGCTGCCGGCACCGAGAGCAAACCCGGGCCGGTCTATCTCTGCCGCTGCGGGCAGTCCGCGAACAAGCCGTTCTGCGACGGCACGCACCGCAAGGTGAAGTTCGAGGGCAAGGGCGGCGAGCTAAGCTGCCCCTAACAGGTACGCCTTTCCGAAGGAGGCCCGCAGTGTCGGGAGTCGTGTCCCCGCGATCGGTTGCCGAATCGCTCACCGAGCTCTGGTCTCCCCGCGTCGTCGCGGAGCTCGACGATTCATACGTCAAGGTCGCGAAGGTGAAGGGCACCCTTACTTGGCACGCGCATGACCATGAAGACGAGCTCTTCTTCATTCTCGCGGGACGGCTTCGCATCCAGCTCGAATCGGGCACGGTAGAGCTCTCGGAGGGCGAATCCTTCGTCGTGCCGAAGGGCGTGCGCCACAACCCGATCGCGGATGAGGAATGTCTCATCATGCTGATCGAGAAGAAGACGACGCTTCACACGGGCAATGAGATTACTGAAAAGACTCGCAGCCTCGAGGAACAGCTCCGGCCGACATGATTCATCCGCGAGCGGATTGTCATGGCCGTCAATACCCGCATGCGTAGCGCTCCTACGCAGTGATCAATCGGTCGCTCGACGTTGCGGGCGTCGCAACAGGAGGAGATCGGGTGGCTCACTTTCCGGCGCTGCTTCGCGGGCTTCCGAAATTCGCCGGTCCTTTCGACGCCTTTCGCCTGGAGGCCCAGAACTGCGAGGTGCTGTTCGCGTCGTATCCGGGCGGAACTTCGATCCCGCCGCACGATCACACGACGGAGAACATCGGGGTGATCACCCAAGGCGAGCTGTTTCTCACCGTCGATGGGAAGGAGACTCGCTACGGCCCAGGAGACTGGTATCACGTCGCGCCCCAGGTGGTGCACGCAGCGCGCTTCGAGGTCGAGACTTCCGAGATCGAGTTTTGGTTCGTTGCCCCGAAACTCGGGGCCGACTGAGGAGCCCGCGATGAGCGCGCTCGAGCAGCTCGCGCCAGATCTATGGGTCGCTCGGCGACCGCTCCCGATCGCCGTCGGCGACGTCGGCGCGCGCATGACCGTGATCCGCCTCCAGGATCGTACGCTGATGCTGCACTCTCCGGTCGAGCTGGATGCCGAGCTGCGGAGCGCATTGAACGAACTCGGCGCCGTGCGCTGGCTGCTCGGGCCGAGCAAGGTGCATCATCTCTTCCTCCGCGATTGTGTGAGCGCGTTCCCGAGCGCGATTCTTTGCGGAGCCCCGGGCCTCGCAGAGAAGCGACGCGATCTCGCGTTCCAGCACGTCCTCACGGCCAGCGCGCCGGCGGGTTGGCCGGCCGAGATCTCGCTCGCCCTCGTGGAGGGGGCGCCGCTCATGAACGAGGTCGCGCTGCTCCACGCGCCGAGTCGTTCGCTGGTGCTGACGGATCTCGTCTTCAACGTGAAAGCAGGGCCTAACAATCGAGCACGCCTCTTCCATTGGCTCGTCGGCGCCACGGGCCACTTCGGGCCGCATCGCCTGATACGCGTCGGGCTTCGCGATCGTGCAGCGGCGAGGCGCTCGATCGATCGAATCCTCGGCTGGGATTTCGATCGCATCATCATGTCGCACGGAGAGATCGTGACCACCGGTGGCCGCGCTCTGCTCGAGCGAGCGTTCGCGTTTCTGCGCGTTGCGGGGAGCCGCGAGTGATCGTCGGGCCTCGGGTCATCGCGAGCCCGCGCACGGCCGATGTGCGAGTACGAGTTTCTCGTCCCCTTCGGCAATTAGGCCCAGGCAATGACGGCACGGGTTGGCGCCGCCCTCCGCGATGCGCCGCTGTGCGGGCTGCCCGTTGGCGTCCGGCGCGCCGGTTCGGATCTGGTTCCAAGCGGTCGTCGAAATTCCACGGACTCGCAAGGGCATCGGGGTCTCTCCTTGGCAGCGGGATCGCTGATCGGTGCAGCGAAGCGCTCGCGCGCTGCGCGCGCTGGCCATCCGCGGACTCGGGATCGAAAGGGCGGCAGCTCCGCGATCAACGCGGTGCGAGGATCGCCGCGCGCTCCGCGATCGGTTCGAGCAAGGGCCTCTCACGCGCGCGCGCGACTTCGAGCGCGGTGAACGGCGCGAAGCGCTCGGGCGCGCGCGGGTCGCTCGCGAGCTCGCGCAGCATCCAGTTCAGCAGTGCCGCGACGCGCGCATCCGAGAGCTGAGAGCCGGCGACGCCCGGCACACGCACGAGATAAGCCCTGCCGCGCGGCGTCGCGAGAAAGCGCGCGGTCTCGGCGAGCGACGGCACTTTGCCAGCCGTGCCCTCGCCGCGCGCACCGTGGCAGCCGCGGCATTCGAGCACGTAGTCCTGCGCGGGCGGCGGCGCTGCGTGCGCAGCCGGCGCCGCGAGCGCGGCCGCCAGCACGCCCGCGAATTGCAGCGCGCGCGCTTCCCCTAACATGTGCGCCAGCGCGGTCGCGGCCTCACTCCGAGACAGCGGCGCCCAGCACGATCGCCGTCGAGCAGTGATAGACGGTGCTCTCGGCGCCCATACACCAGTTGATGTCGTTGCTGCGCTGCGGGAAGTAGACCGGACGCTCGCCCTCGGTCTGGAGGCAACTGCAGCGCCCGCAATAGTCTTTTCCGCAGCAGTCGTTGTACGAGATGATGTAGTCCTTGCCGTCCTGTGGGTTCTTGCAGGTCCCGATCCACGTGACCGGCGACATCTGCGTACCGGGCGGGCAAGCGGTCTGGCTGCCGCCGCAACAGCTGCACAGGAAGCCGTCGATCGCGCAGTGCCGCCAGTATTCGCAGTTTGCGGGGTCGCCCGCGGGCGTGTCGCTGGGCGGTTCCCCCGGCTTTGCGGCGCGCGCTCCGCTCTGCGCCTGCGCGCGCGCGACCGGCAGTAGCGGCAGCGCGGCACCTCCGGCGAGCACGACGCCGAGCTTCGCGAGAAAGCTGCGCCGTGAAGTCGTGCGCGCGAGGCCGCGCGCCCTCTGTTCGAGCCAGCGATCGAGTGCGTTCATGGAGAATCTCCGGCGATGGGCCTAATGCGTATGCGTGTTCGACCCGTCGCGCGCGCGCGCGACGTACTCCTGCACGGAGGCGACGCCGCGCTCTCGTGCCTCGAACAAGCTCTCGAGATGCTCGCGTGTGTTGACGAGGCCTTGTGCGCGGATCACGCCGCTCGCATCGATCAGCACGGCGTACGGCAGCTTCCCGACGTGATGCGCGAGGCCGAGCTCGGTAGAGAGAGCGTAGGCCGCGAGCGGGAGCCCGTGGCCTTGCGCGAAGGCGCGCTGCTCGGGCTCTGGCCCGTCGCTCGCATACACGAGGCGCAGCGCTGGGTCTTCGCGAGCAATTACGGAAGTGAGCGCCGGCAGCAGCGACTTGCACACCGGGCAGCTCGGCGAGAGAAAGAAGAGCAGGGTGCTGCGGCCCTCGGGTGAGGCGCCGCCGAGCGCGATGCGCGTGCCCGCGAGCGTCGGCGCCTCGACGCCGGGAGCGGCTTCGCCGACATGCGGGCCGCGTCCGAGCGAAAGCGCTCCGACCGGCGTCACGCGCTCGTGCAGCACGCCGACCTGGCGCGCGAGTGCGAGCACGAGCAGCGCCAGCGCGATCACCGCGACCCAGAGCAGCGCGTTCGAGACGAGCAGCGCCTCGTTCATGCGCGCGCCTCTGGGCGCCGTCGCGTGCGCGCGCGCAGTGCCCGAGACGCCGGCGCGTTCGCAGCGAGCTGATTCGCCGCGAGGCAGAGCGCGAACACGGCGAGGGTTCCGCCCCCGATCGGCAGCGCATCCGCGAAGCCGAGCGCACGCGGTGCGACGGGCAGCGCGCCGCACAGCGCGAGGGCTGCGAGTGCAGCATTGCGGGCGAGCAGCGCCCCCGAAAGCGGCGTGCGCAGCGCCGGGCCCGTGCAGCCGCAGTCGATGTCGCGCCGCCCGCGCGCGAGGTTCACCCCGATCGCGCCGCTGTAGAGCGTGAGCAGTGCGAGCGCTCCGAGCGCGGCGCCCGCGCGCGTCTCCGGCAGCACCAGCGTGCCGACCAGTAACAACTCGGCGACGATCAGCTGCGTCGCGGCGAGCGGCGCGAGCGAAGCAGGGATCAGCTCGTACGCCAAGGTCGCCGCGGCGAACGCTCGCAGATCGCGCAGCTTGTGCCACGCGGCCTGCGCGAACACGAGCGCGAGCGCCAGGCTCGCGGCCCACGCGGCGGCGGGATCGAGTGCACTCACGGCGTCACCAGCATGCCGATCGCGAGGCCCGGCTCGTGAATCTCGCGCAGCAGCTCGCCCTTCTTCGCGTCGAGCACTGCGATTACGGGGGCATCCGAGCTCGCGAGCAATAGCAGTGGCGCGTCGTCGGGCGTGACGACCACGGCGTCCGCGCCTTCGTTCGGTAGCGCGGCCTGCAGCAACCAGTCGACCACGCCACCCACCGGTAGCTTCATGAGGTCGCGTAGCGCCGAGGCGCCGAGGTTCGGCACCTCGATCGTGCGCTCCTTCACGCGCTTCGCCACGTCGTACACCCACAGTTCGGTGCCCGGCTCCTTGTGCGTGTCGGCTTCGCCTCGATGCACGAGCGAGTAGAGCCGGCCCGAGGCCGCGTGGAATGCAAGGTGCTGGCGGCCACCGATCCGCCAGCCGCCCGCGCGCTCGGCAGCGGAGAACAGCGACCACGGCGGCTTCACCGCCGGAGCAGGTTGCGCCGCGAAGTCGATCTCGTGTGCCGTGCCGTCGAACGACGCGAACAGCCAGCGCCCCCCGCCCGGTGCGAGCCGCACGCCTTTCTCCGTAACAGGAGCGTTCGCGGCGTCGAAGAACTTCTCGCTCGCAGCGCGTGAAGCCTCTGTGCCGCTCGCGTCGAGGGTGATTGCGAGAGCGGTGCCGTCGAGGCAAAGCATTCCGAAGCGGCGCGGGCCGGCGGGATAAACGAGCGCGCAGCCCCCCGTCGCGATTTCGCCCACGAGGCGGCGCTCCACCACGTCGATCACGCTCACAGAGTTGGCGGGCGTCTGGTTGAACACCACCGCGAAGCGCGCGTCGTCGAGCAGCGCGCCGAGCGCCACGCCGCCGCCGTTCGAGGCCTTCTTCGGCGGCAGCACGACCTCACCGACCGGCGCGAGCGTGCCGGAGTCGTAGATCACGAGAGCGTCCGGTCGTTCTCCGTGAGTGCGCCGAGAATAATAAGTGGACGCGACGTACACCTCGCGCCGCTTCGCGTTCGTGAGCGGCAAAACGGGCGAGAGATCTTGCCCGGCGTAGACCGAGCCGAGCATCGCCGCCGAATCCGCGTCGAACAGCGCCGAGCGGCGCAGCAACATGTCGCTCACCCAAACCGTGTGAGCGCTCCAGCGCTCCGGCGTCCGCGCAACCCCTCCGGTCTCCTCGGCCGCGACATCGGCGAACGCCGCGGCAGCGACCAGTACCAACCCAATCGAAGCGATCTTCAAGCGCATGCGCAAACACTAGAACGACCGCACCAAAAAATGCGCGCGCACACGCGCAGCGCGCGGATTGGCGCGGCTCAAAGCCAAGCCAATCCGCGCCCTCCTCCCAATTCTGAAAGTCATGCTCGCCGACCCAGCAAAAGCAGCCGCGGCGGGGCCGGGGGCGCGCGGAGCGAAAATCAAGCGCAGGCCGGCCCCGATCTCCGTGCCTCGCAACGCCCCGACGCCGCGCCACTCCACATGGGCTCGGTACGCCCGCCAAGAGGGGCCGCAGCCGAGCCAT
>JANNKN010000851.1:0-4986 GCA_031396315.1 Deltaproteobacteria bacterium | reverse complement strand
CGCCGTTCGCGCTGCGCAGCGCGCCACCGTGCTTCGCCGCGAGGCCGCGCATGCCCTCGGCCGCGCGGTCGAACAGCGCGCGCGCCTCGGCGCTCGCAAACCCGACACCCAGCCGATCGGCCGGAACGAAGACCGCAGCCTCGTCCTCGGGCGCGTCGCCCTCGGGAGCAACCGTGACCAATGCGACCGCACGGCCTGCCGCGCGCACCTGGCTCGCGAGCCGTCGCGCGCTGCCTGTCCAGTCCGGGGAGGCGGCAACGAGGTTCGCACTCGGCTCCGCCACGCCGCGCGCAGCGGCGACGGCCACCGCGAGCGCCGCGTCGAGCCCGCTGCGCGGACTCACCGCCGCGAGCCACTGCACACCGTTCGCGTCGCGCGCCGTCGCGAGCAGCGCAAAAGTGTCGGGCACCGCATCGCACGAAACGCGCGTGACGCTGCCGCCCGGCAGCACGTCCGTCAGCTTGCGGAGCCACGCCTCATCGATCGACTGCGGTCGGTTCGAGTTGCTCTTCCGGCGGCCGAAGCGCCCGCGAAATCCAAACATGTTGCCATCCCAACGCGGCGCGGAGCGCCAGCGAACGTAAAGGGGAGTGAATGGCGTTCGGTAGCGGTCGCGACGAACGGAAACAAGGCGTAGCGACGCGGGAACGTCGCGAACTCGCCTCAGTTCGCCGCTGCCGATACCGCTGTCAATCGGGGTCAGGCCCCGATTGACAGCGCGCCCCCTCAGCCCGGCTTCGCGGCCCCAGCGGCGGCGCTCTCGGCCTCGCGCGCGAGCGCGTCGAAGGCGGGGCGGAGCACGCGCTCGAGCAGCGCCCGGGCGATCGCGTTGTCGGCGGGCTTCGCGGTCGCGAACTCGCGCGCGGCGGCGAGGCATGCCAGGGCGGCGGGCTCGTCGCCGCTGCGCCAGAACGAGAAGGCGCTCTCGCGGCAGCGGTGCGCGCTGACGGCGCTGGCGTCGGCGTCGTAGATCTCGGCGAGCGCCTCATTCAGGCGATCCTCGAGGCGTGCGGCCTGCGTCGCGCCCGAAACCACGAGCGGGCTCGCGAGATCGCTGCGCACGCGCTCGAGCACGGGCAGCACCTGCTCGCGCAGCGGCGGCCACGGCCCGAGCTTGCCTGCCTCGACGAGCTTCACCGCCGCGCGCAGCGCCTCGGGCGTGACGCTCGCACCGAGCGCAGCCTCCACGATCTCGCCGGGCAGCTTCGTGCCGGCGGGCGCCGTCGCGACTCGCGCGCGCCACTCCGAGAAGCCCCGCGGCGCGGGCCGGTCCTTCGGCTGTCGCAGCGCCGCGAGTGCAACTGCGGCGCGCACGGAATCCGCGGGCAACTCCTCGGCCACGCCCTGATTCTCGCGCGCCAAATCCCTGAGGAAGCGGCGCGCGTTGCCGCGGGCAGCCTGCAGCACGCGGAAGCCGCCGATGCCGCGCGCGTCGTCGAACACGACCTCGAACACGCGCGCGCCGCCGTTCGGATGTGGTTCCAGGAAGTACGCCATGCGCGTGCCATTCGGGTCGATCGCCGAAAGGTAGGCGCCGGAGATTTCCTCCTCGACTCTCGCGAGGGTCGCGGTCGCAGGCGCCGGGCCAGCGGCCTTCGGGATCGCGGCGCCGGCCGAGCGCAGGCGATGAAGCCAGCGGCGCAGCGCCTTCTTGCCGCTCTTCGAGAGCGCTTCCTCGCGTAGGCCGAGCAGCGCTTGCTGGCCGCGCTCCTCGTCGAGCCACTCCGTAATGAGTTCGTCCGCATCGTCGGGGCGCTCGGAGAGCATCCAGCCGAGCACGCGCTGCGCCGCCTCGGGCGTCGCGGCCGCGAGCACGCGCAGCGCATCGCCGTTGGCGGGGCGGATCAGATCCTCGTCCTTCGGGAGCGCGCTCGCAGCCGCGTCGAGCGCAGTAGCCAGACTCATCGTCGATTCCTCTCTTCGCGCCTCAGGTCGCGGCGCGGGCGCATAGGAATGAACTACGCCGAGGCGGTCCGCCAGGGCCGCGAGCGGATCTCCGCGCGCCTCGTACGCACCGGGGTCAGACCCCGGGTGCGTACGAGGCGGCGGTCACTCACGTCCGGATCCGCTCGCTCTCGGCGACTGCGAAGCGGTCCGTCATGCCCGCGATGTAGTCGGCGATCGCGCGTGCCTCGCCTTCCTCCGCGAAGCGCGCCGTCACCTGCGGCGGCAGCAGCGAAGCGTCTCGGCGGTAGGCGCGGTAGATCGCGCCGAGCGTGCCCTCCGCCTGCTGCATGGATTCGATCACGCGCGGGTGGTGGTAGAGGCGCTCGTACAGAAAACGCTTCAGCACGCCCTGCGCGGCTGCGGTCGCGTCGCTCGCGCCGACCAGCGGCGCCGGCAGCGCACGCACGGCGTCGGCGCTCTGGCAGCCGCTCGCGAGGATGCGGCGCGCGCTCGCGTCGATCACATCGGTCACGAGCTTGTTGATCAGCGCGACGATCGTCTGCGCGTGCTGCACCGCCTCGCTCGCGGCGCCGATCTGCGCAACCGCGGCCGCGCGCGTCGAGCGCCAGAGCGGCACGGCATCGAGCAGCGCGTCGGTGAGCAAGCCCGAGCGCAGCCCGTCGTCGAGGTCGTGATTCAGGTACGCGATCTCGTCCGAGAGATCGGCAACCTGCGCCTCGAGCGAAGGCTGCGCGCCGCGCGCCGGCAGCGGCACCGGATGCGGCCAGTGCGCGCCGTGCTTGAGGATGCCCTCGCGCGTCTCGGCGCTCAGGTTGAGCCCGCGAAAGCTCGGGTAGCGATCCTCGAGCCAGTCCACGATGCGCAGCGTCTGGCGATTATGGTCGAAGCCGCCGTCGCCCTCGAGCAGTTCGTCGAGCACGCGCTCGCCGGCGTGGCCGAACGGCGGGTGCCCCAAATCGTGCGCGAGCGCGATCGCCTCGGCGAGGTCCTCGTTCAGCCGCAGCGCCCGCGCGAGCGTGCGCGCGATCTGCGTACCCTCGAGCGTATGTGTTAGGCGGTTGCGATAGTGATCGCCCTCGTGGGGCACGAACACCTGCGTCTTGTACTCGAGGCGTCGGAACGCGCGGCTGTGGACGACGCGATCGCGGTCGCGCGCGAACGCGGTGCGATACGCGTGCTCCGCTTCGGGCGTGACGCGCCCGCGCGAGTCGCTGCTCTTCTGCGCCCAAGGCGCAAGCCGCTCGCGCTCCTCCGCCTCGACGTCGGCGCGCGTGCGGATCGCGGCGCTCACGGCGCCTCGCTCTCGGACTCGCGCAAGATGTCGCGCAAAGCCTCGCGATCCTCGGGGCTGGGATCGCCGTGAAGCGGCGGCGCGGTAGCGACCGGGTCGGCCGCGGCGGCGTCGCGATCGTGCGCGACATCGCCCGTCGCCGCATCGCCTTCGCTTCCCGCGGCCCGCGTCCCACTCGTCTCGCGCGGCGCGGAGCCGAGCCACAAGCGCGCAGCGAGCGCTGCCAACGCAACTGCGAACACGAGCGCCACCGCGCGCACCGCCAGCGAGCCCTTCGTCGCCTTCGCCACCGTGTCGCCTCCGATTCGCGAGATTTTTCGCCGCGCCGCGCATCCCACCTTGCGAGACGCGCGGGCCTCATGTCTACCATCCACCGCCATGCCGATCACCCCGCGACTGCTCCTGGGCCCCGGCCCCTCCAACGCTCACCCGCGCGTACTCGCCGCACTGGCCACGCCGCTCGTCGGCCACCTCGACCCCCAATTCCTCGCGCTGATGGACGAAGTGCAAGTGCGCCTGCGCCGCTTGTTCGGCACGCAGAACGCGCTCACGCTGCCGCTCTCCGCGACCGGCTCCGCGGGCATGGAAGCGTGCCTCGTCAACCTGCTCGAGCCCGGCGACGGGGTCGTGATCGGCGTCGCAGGCGTGTTCGGCGAACGCATGTGCGACGTCGCCGCGCGGGCGGGCGCGCGCGTCACGCGCGTCGACACCGAATGGGGCACCGCGCTCTCGCCCGCCGCGATGGCGGACGCGATCGCGAAAGCGCAGCCCAAGGCCGTCGCGTTCGTGCACGCCGAGACGAGCACCGGCGTGCTGCAACCCGTCGAGCCGATTGCACGCGCCGCCAAGGCAGCCGGCGCGCTGCTCATCCTCGACTGCGTCACCTCATTAGGGGGTATCGCCGTGACCCTCGACGCCTGGGGCGTAGACGCCGCGTACAGCGGCACCCAGAAGTGCCTGTCGTGCCCGCCCGGCCTCTCGCCAATCTCCTTCTCCCAGCGCGCTGTCGAGACCGTGCTCGCGCGCAAGACCAAAGTGCAGAGCTGGTACCTGGATGTCTCGATGCTCGCGCGTTATTACGGCAGCGAGCGCGTCTACCACCACACCGCGCCGATCTCCATGATCTACGCGATCGCCGAAGCACTGCGCGTCGTCGAGGAAGAAGGCATGCCCGCTCGCGAGGCGAGGCACCGCGCGGCCGCCGCCGCGCTGATCGAAGCGCTTGCGCCGCTCGGCTTCACGCCGCTGGTGGATGCCGCGGTGCGCCTGCCGTCCCTAACGACTCTGCGCTTGCCCGAGCGCGTGATTGCCGCGGGGGAAGCGAAGGTGCGGCGGCGATTGCTCGATGAGCACGACATCGAGGTGGGCGGCGGGCTCGGGAAGCTGGCTGGGAATGTGTGGCGCGTCGGGCTGATGGGGGAGAATGCTCGGCGCGAAAACGTCGATCGCCTCGCGACCGCCATCGCGTCGCTCGCCTGACCGTAGGAGGCAGCGAGCCGGCATCATCCGTGTCGGCGCATCCACCTCGGCGCCCACCAGTTCCATTCTCCCATGAGCTGCATCGTCGCGGGCACTAACAGCGCCCGCACGAGCGTCACGTCGAGGGCGACCGCAGCGGCAATTCCCACGCCTACCTGCTTCACGTAGACGAGATCTCCCGCAGCGAACGCTCCAATCACCACGATCAGGATCAGCGCAGCGCTCGTGATGATGCGGCCGGTGTGCGAGATACCCTGCAGCACGCTCTCTCGGTTGTCGCCGGTGCGGCGCCATTCTTCCTGGATGCG
>JANNKN010000847.1:0-22939 GCA_031396315.1 Deltaproteobacteria bacterium | reverse complement strand
GCGCAGCCGCCGCCCGCCCCCTCCGCTCGGCGCAAACCTCGAACATCCCCAACCAACAGGCGTATCGTGCTCCAGTCCAGCAGCACGGAGACAGCCCATGCTCATCGCCCTAATCGTCCTCATCGCCCTCGCGTTCCTCGTCGTCTCCCTTTACAACCGCCTCGTCGGCCTGCGCAACCGCGGCGAAAACGCCTGGAGCGACATCGACGTCCAGCTGAAACGCCGGCACGAGCTCATTCCCAATCTCGTGGAAACCGTGAAGGGCTACGCGAGCCACGAGCAGAAAACTTTGCAGGGGGTGACCGACGCGCGCTCGCGTGCGATGCAGGGCGGCAGTGCGCCGGATCGCGCGCGCGCAGAAGGGGAGCTCTCGCGCAGCATCGGCGCGCTGTTCGCGGTGGCGGAGGCGTACCCGCAGCTGCGCGCGAACGAGAACTTCGTCGCGCTGCAAGGCCAGCTCGCGCAGCTCGAGGAGGCGATCCAGAACGCGCGCCGTTACTACAACGCGATCGTGCGCGATCTGAACACCGCGATCGAGACGTTCCCGAGCAACCTCGTCGCGAACGCCTTCGGCTTCACGCGCCGCGACTATTTCGAGCTCGACTCGGCCGCCGAGCGCGCCGTACCCAAGGTGAGCTTCGGAGCGTGAGGCCGCTTCGCGCGCTCCTCGCGCTCGCGTGCGCTCTCGTGGCCATTGCAGCGCCCGCGCTCGCCGAGCAGATCGCGCGCTTCGACGTCTCCGTCTTTCTCACGCACAGCGATCGCTTCACCATCGAGGAGCGCATCGTCTACGACTTCGGCACGCAGCAGCGCCACGGCATCGAACGCTGGATTCCTGTGCGCTACGGCCGCGGCCACAGCGCGGACTATCGCGTCCTGATCGAGCTCGAATCGGTGCTCGATGAGAACGGCCACGAGCTGCCCGTGCGCGAGCGAGGAGAAGGCCCGAACCGCGTGCTGCGTATCGGCGACCCCGACGTGACCGTCAGCGGCGTGCGCGAGTACCGCATCCGCTACTCGGTGCGGCGCGGGATCCTCTGGCTGAAGGAGCACGACGAGCTCTACTGGAACGCGACCGGCAACGAGTGGGAGGTTCCGATCGCGCTGGCGAGCGCGCGCGTGTACTTGCCAGAGGACATCACGCCGACCGGCATCGACGCGCTCTGCTTCACCGGCCCGCAGGGCGCCGTGGCGATGGATTGCGCGATCGAGCGCAACGCGGGCTCACTCGGCTTCACCGCAGCGCGGCCGTTCAGCGCGCGGGAAGGGCTCACGCTCGTCGTCGCGCTGCCGAAGGGCGTGCTGCTCGAGCCGTCGCCGCTCGCAAAGGCGATCGATCGCGCGTCGGATTTCTTGTCGGCGTGGTTGTTCCTGCCGCTCGCCGCCTTTGCCGCGATGTACTCGCTCTGGAAGCGCAACGGGCGCGACCCAGAGTCGCCGAACGCTGCGATCGCGGTGCGCTACGCGCCGCCCGAAGGGCTCGCGCCCGCCGAAGTCGGCACCGTGATCGACGAACGCGTCGATGTCTCGGACGTAACGGCCACGATCGTCGACCTCGCAGTGCACCGCGTGCTGCGCATCCACGAGCACGAATCGCGCACGCTGCTGCTCTTCTCGCAGCGCGACTACGAGCTCGAGAAGCTGCGCGAGCCGAGCGACCGCAAGCCCTTCGAGCAACTGCTCGTGCGGCGCTTGTTCGCGACTGGCGACCGCGTCCGCGTCTCGGCGCTCCGTAACAAGTTCTACCTCGACCTGCCGAGCGTCCGAGACGCGATCTACGCGGGGCTCTCCGGCGAGGACGGCTACTTCGCGGGCAACCCGGAGCAGGTGAAGCTGCGCTGGAGCGTGGCGGGCGCGTGCGCGATGGCGCTCGGGTTCGCGGCGATGCTGATCACGGAGAGCTGGGTCGCGGGCAGCGCCTGCATCGCGGCGGGCGGCATCGTGCTCGGTTTCGGGCGCGCGATGGCACGCCGCACACCGCTCGGCCGCCGCGCGCTCGACGAGATCCAGGGCTTCCGCGAGTTCCTGGAGCGCGTCGACAAGGATCGCCTCGAGCGCGAGGGCGTGCACACGAAGGAGCGCTTCGAGGCGCTGCTGCCCTACGCGATCGTGCTCGGCTGCGGGGACGCATGGGCCGCCGCGTTCGCGGACATCTACGACCAGCCACCCGATTGGTACGCCTCGCCGCGGATGGGTCGCAGCGTATTCTCGCCGCGGGTCTTCGTGAGCGACATGGGGCAAGGGCTCGCGACGATCGGCAGCGCGATGACGACCGCGCCGCGCAGCTCGGGCTCCGGCAGCAGCGGCTTTGGCGGCGGCGGCTACTCGGGCGGCGGCTTCGGCGGCGGTGGCGGGCGCAGCTGGTGAAGTTCGCCGTGCGCCGTGCCGCTACGTTGCGCACGTGAGGTCCCGCATGAGAGCAAGCTTCGCGTCCGTGTTGCTGGGCTCCGTTCTCGCGTTCGGCTGCGCGCCGGCGAATCCCGTTCGCCACCTCGAAGCGACGGCGAACCAGCAACAGCGAATGTTCCAGGAAGCGCTCGCGCAGAACCTGAAGCTCGCGGAGAAGGGCGAGATCGAGGCCATGCGCAATGTCGGCCAGATCTATGCGATCGGCGCAGGCGTGCCCCCGAATCACGCGGAGGCGCTGCGTTGGTACGCGAAGGCGGCCGAGCGCAACGACGCGGAATCTGCGTATCGCCTCGCCATAATGACCGACTTCGGCGTCGGCACGGCTCCGAATGCGGCAGAGGCGGTGCGCTGGCTGCGCGTCGCAGCAGAGCAGGGGCACGCGAACGCGCAGCGCCAGCTCGCCGACATGCTCGCGCAGGGGCGCGGCGCGACGAAGGACGACGCCGAGGCGTCGCGCTGGTACCTCGCGGCGGCGCAGTTGGGCGAGCCGGCTGCGCAATCCGCGATCGCGCAACGGCTCGACGGCGGCATCGGCATCGAGCCGAACGCGGCGCAGGCGCTGCTCTGGTATCGCACCGCGGCGGAACACGGCAGTGCGCTCGACCAGTACCAAGTGGGCTTTCACTACGACATGGGCATCGGCGCTAGCGAGGACGACTACGAGGCGCTGGCGTGGTACCGGCGCGCGGCGGAGCTGGGGAACGCGGACGCGCAGTACGCCCTCGGCACGCTGCACGCCGAGACGAGCGGCGCGCTGCGGGACCCGATCGAGGCGTGTCGCTGGCTCGACATCGCCGCTCGCGCGTCGTATCCGAACGCGCGCCGCGCGCTCCTGAGCGTCGAGCGCCAGCTCAGCGCGCGCGACCTCGACGACTGCCGCAAGCTCGCCGACGACTGGGTCACGAAGCACACCAAGCCCGCGCCGGCGCCCGCAGCCGCGAGCTGAGGGCAAGCGCCGGACGCCGAGCTGGCGGCGCGCTGCCCCGCGTCCGTTGTGTGCAATCTCTGCAAAACCCCACGCGCTACGCCTTTTTTCTATCGCGCATCCGGGCCCCGCACGGTACGCACTGACTCGCCGCGCGAGCGGCTTTTTTTCACTGCGGCCGGGTGCGTTGCGCGCATCGGTCGCGGATTCGGGGGGCCGCTTTGAGCGCAGAGCCGATCTCGTCCACACAGCTGCAGCGCGCGCTGCTCGTCTACTCGGAGCCGGCAACGCTCAGCAGCCTGGCGCAGTTGTTGGGGAACCTTGCGGCGTACTTCGGGCTGTGGGTCGCGATCTGGTACGTCGCGGATTTCTCGATCCTGCTCGCGCTGCCGTTCGCGTTCCCGCTCGCCGGCTTCGTGCTGCGCATCTTCTCGATCCAGCACGACTGCGGGCACGGCGCCTTCTTCCGCTCGCGCGCTGCGAACGACTGGACGGGTCGCGTACTCAGCGTGCTCACGCTCGTGCCGTACGCGTATTGGCGCAGTGCCCACGCGACGCATCACGCGACGGTCGGGCGACTCGACCGGCGCGGCATCGGCGAGATCGACACGCTGACGGCGCGCGAGTACGCGGAGCTGTCGTGGTTACAGCGGCTCGGCTATCGCGCCTACCGCCACCCAATCGTGCTCTTCGGCATCGGGCCCTCGTACCAGTTCTACCTGCGCTTCCGCCTCCCGATCAACCTGCCCGAGCCCGCGCGCGAAGCGCGCAACAGCATCCTCGCGATGAACGTCGCGCTGCTCGTGATCGGCATCGCGATCTACGCGACGGTCGGCCTCGGCCAGTTCCTGCTGTTCTACTTGCCGGTGATGACGCTCGCCGCGGGTGCAGGCATCGGACTCTTCTACGTGCATCACAATTTCGAAGAGACCTATTGGGCGCACCCGCCCGTGTGGTCGCTCCGCGACGCGAGCCTCGACGGCTCCTCGTATTTCGCGCTGCCGCGCTGGCTGCAGTGGTTCGCGGGCCACACCGGCATCCACCATGTGCATCACCTGTGTCCACGTATCCCCAATTACCGGCTCGGGGAGTGCATGGAGGCGCATCCGGAGCTGCGCGCACGAAACAGGCTGGCGCTTCGCGACGTCGTCCGCTGCATTCGGCTCGGACTTTGGGACGAAGAAGCGGGTAGGTTGGTTTCGTTCGCGGAGGCGAAGCGAAGTTCGGCCCGCATGAACTGAGGGGAAGCATGCGGTGCATTTTCGTCGCGGCGCTCGGGCTCGCGATCTCGCTGGCTGGCGCGAACGCGGAGCCGATTCGGTTGAGCGTCGATCTGCGCGACGCGCCCCGACACGTCATCCACGCACGCGAGACGCTCCCGGTCGCGGCACCGGGCGCGTTCGCGTTGCGCTACCCGAAGTGGCTGCCCGGCGAGCACTCGCCATCGGGCCCAATCGTCGATCTGGTCGGCATTCGCGTGACGGCGGGGAAGCGGACGCTCAGCTGGGAGCGCGACCCGATCGACATGTACCTGATTCGCGTGACGGTTCCGGCGGGCGTTTCGAAGATCGACGTCGAGCTCGACTACCTGACGCCGGGCAGTGGCGGGAATTTCACGGACGCGCCGGCGGCTTCGGCGAGGGTCGCGGTGCTCGCCTGGAACACGGTGCTGCTCTACCCGGACGGCGCGCGCCCCGCGAGCTTGCAGATCGAGCCCGAACTCGAGCTGCCCTCGGGCTGGGAGGCTGCGACGGCGTTGCGCATCGCCGAGAAGCGCGGACATCGCGTGCGCTATGCGCCGGTGTCGCTCGAGACCCTGATCGATTCGCCGGTCGCGGCCGGCGCGCATTACCGCGCAATCCCGCTCGCCGCGCCGCCCGGCGCGCCCGAGCACGTGCTGCATCTCGTCGCGGACAGCGACGTCGCGCTGCAGCCGAAGCCCGAGTCGATCGCGCCGCTACAGCGTCTCGTGCCGGAGGCGCACGCGCTGTTCGGGGCGCACCACTACGGGCGTTACGACTTCCTGCTCACGCTTTCGGATCACGTCGCGCACTTCGGTCTCGAGCACCACGAGTCGAGCGACAACCGCCTGCCGGAACGCGCGCTGCTCGAGGAGCCGCTGCTGCTCGGCGGCTCGGGCCTGCTGCCGCACGAGTTCGTGCATTCGTGGAACGCGAAGTACCGCCGGCCCGTGGGCCTCGCGACGCGCGACTACCAGACGCCGATGGTGGGGGACATGTTATGGGTATACGAGGGGCTCACCTCGTATCTCGGCGACGTGCTGACCGCGCGCGCCGGCCTCGTCACGCCCCTGCAAGCGCGCGACGGCCTCGCGCTGCAGGTCGCGCGTCTCGCACATCACAAGGGCCGCGAGTGGCGCCCGCTCGCAGACACCGCGCGCGACGCGCAGGATCTGTTCAGTTCGCGCTGGGAAGGCACGAGCTGGCGGCGCAGCGTCGATTTTTACGACGAGGGCGTGATGCTGTGGCTCGAGGTCGATGCGAAGATTCGCAGCAAGACGCGCGGAGCGAAGTCGCTCGACGATTTCTGCCAGGCGTTCTTTGGCCCTCCGAACAGTGGCGCCGAGGTGAAGCCCTATACCCGCGCCGAGCTCGTCGCCGCGTTGAATGCCATCGCACCCAATGATTGGGAGGCGTTCTTTCGCACGCGCGTCGATCAGCTCCGACTCGGTGCGCCGGTCGAAGGCCTCGAGGCAGCAGGCTGGAAGCTCGTCTACACGGACGAACCGAACGTGATCGGCGAGGCGAACGACGCGAACCCCGAAGCGGGCAATGACCTGCGCTTCTCGCTCGGCGGTTACCTCTCGGACGAGGGCGAAGTGCAGGACGTCGTGCCGGGGCTCCCGCTCGACGCAGCGGGCATCGGCATCGGCGCGCAGCTGATCGCCGTGAACTCGCGCGCCTACACTCCGACCGTACTTGCGGACGCGATGAAGGCAGCGAAGGGCGGCGCCGGAAGCATCGAATTGTTGGTGAAGAGCGCAGACTTCTTCACGACGCACGAGCTCGACTACCGGGGTGGAGTGCGGCATCCGCACCTGCTGCGCGACGAAGCGAGGGCGGATCTGCTCTCCGCAATTCTCGCACCGCGGACCTGGAAGCCGGAGGAGAAGAAGGCGGAACCCGCGGCCGCGCAATGAAGCGCCTTTGGCTCGGTATCGGCGCCGCGGTCGTGCTGTTCTTGGCGACGACCTGGCTCGCGCTCGAGTCGGGAGGCGTCGCGCTGGTGACGACGCAGACGCGAGGGGCCGACCCGCGTGAGACGCACGTGTGGTTCGCGGAGATTTCGGGCGAGCGCTGGCTCGAGGCGGGCGCGCCTAACAACTCGTGGTTCCTCGATGCGCAGGCTCAGCCGCGCATTCGCATCGCGTTCCCAAACGAAGCGCCGCGCGCGTTCGTCGCGAATCCGGTCCGGAGCGGCACCGCGCAGAAACGCGTGAGGCAGGCGCTCCACGTGAAATATGGCTGGCGAGATGCGTGGCTCGGGCTGTTCGTCGACGCGTCGCGTTCGGTCGCGGTGAAGCTCGAGCCTGCGAGCTGAGAACTCCCACGCGCGCTGCGCCGCGCGCTCAGATTTTCTCCGCCGCGCCTTCCTTCTTCGCACGCTCGACGTTTGCTTGGCGCGCGGCCAGCAGCTGCGGCATCACGGCGTCGAGATCGCTCTGTGTGAACGGCGCGCCGCCCTTCGTGAAGGCGCGGATCACCGCGGGCTGCTGCATGACGCCGACGTTGCCGCTCATCACGTTGAGGATCTGCGCCGTGAAGCCCTGGCCCTTCGGCGAACACAGCCAGCTCACGACCGGCGCAATCTGCGCGGGGCTCTGTGCCGGCGCGGTCGCGCGCTCGGGCTCGCCGCGGCCCTGCATCAGCGGAATCGTGAGCCGCGTCGCCGCGCCGGGCGAGATCGTGTTCACCGTGCAGCCGTACTTCGCGAGCTCGAGCGCGAGCACGCGGCTGAAGCCCGCGATGCCGGCCTTCGCCGCGCCATAATTGGCTTGCCCGAAGTTGCCGAACAAGCCCGACACCGAAGAGAAGTTCACGATCCGGCAGCCCAGCCGATTGTTCTGCCGGATGTAGTTCGCGAAGGGGCGCGAGCACGCGTAGTGCCCCTTCAGATGGACCGCGATCACCGCGTCCCAGTCCGCCTCCTCCATGTTGTAGATCGTCTTGTCGCGCAGGATGCCCGCGTTGTTGACGAGGATGTCGCAGCCACCGAACGCATCGAGCGCGCTCTTCAGAATGCGCTGCCCGCCCTCGACCGTGGCGACGTTCTCGAAGTTGGCGACGGCCTCGCCGCCGAGCGCCTTGATCTCGCCCGCGACTTCGTCGGCGATGCGCGCTGCGCCCGTGCCGTCTGGCGCGCCGCCCAGATCGTTGACGACGACGCACGCGCCCTCGCGCGCGAAATCGAGCGCCAGCTCGCGGCCGATGCCGCGGCCCGCGCCGGTGACGACTGCGATCTTGCCTGCCAGAACGCCCATGGGAGACCTCTCTTGGTTGGGCGCGCCGCAGAGGGCGCGCAGCTCAGGCCGCCAGCCTCCCGGCAGCCAGGATGTCGAAGCGTGCGCGTGCGAGCGGTAGCGGCTCGCCGAAAGCCGACTCCCACTTCTCGAACTGAAGGCACTTCGCCCGCCTTCCGAACTGCCAGCCCTGAGAGATCGCGTCCATCACGGGCACGATCGCGTCGGGCTGCAGGAAGGTCATGCGCGAGGTCGTCGTCGCCATCCAGATGCCGAAGTAGGGAAACTGAAGCTGCGCCAGGCAGAACGCCTGCAGCGCGAGCTCGTCCAGCGGGCTCGACCCGTAGCCGGTGATCACATGGAGCAGATCGTGGATCTGGAAGCCGCGGATCACTGCGTACTTCAGCTCCGCGGGCATGCGATCGAGTCTGCCTTTTGCTGCGACGGCGTTGTGGAGCAGCTCGTAGTTTGTCGCGAGGTTCTTCTCGAGCCCGTTGTCCGTAAGGAAACCGAAGTAGCCGCGGCCCAGCGAGCCCGCAGGCATCGCCGCGAGGGCTTCGAGCGTGACAGGCGGCGCGAAGTATCGCTCCTCGAGAAAGACTTCAGCGCCCGGTTGCGCGCTGAAGTTCGCGAGGTAGCGCTCGATGGTGAAATCGGGCGCATGAGCCCACCACTCGTTGAAGAGCAGGTGGACGCCGTGCTCGTCCGAGTCGTTGAACGTGCGCACCATGTTCTCGACGAACTGCGGGTGCAAGGTCGGCTTCTCGCTCACCACCAGACTCGACACGGCTTCTCCTTCTGTCGGGCGCTCAGCGACCGACGTACTTCGCCGGACGCTTCTCGAGGAACGACTTCACCCCTTCCCGGTGATCCTCGGTCTTGAACAGCTCGCCGAGCGAGCGGCTCACCCATTCGCCGAGCGTCTTCCAATCGGGATCGAGCGCCTCGCGCAGGCCCGCCTTGAGGCGGCGTACGGCGAGCGGCGGGTTCGAAGCGATCTTGGTCGCGAGCGCGACGGCGCTCTCCATCAGCTGTGCGTCGGGCACGACGCGGGAGACCAGGCCGATGCGCAGCGCCTCCTGCGCGTCGATCACGTCGCCGGTGTAGAGCAGCTCCGCGGCCTTCTCGCGCCCGACGAGTGAGGCGAGGCGCGCGAGCCCCGCGACGTCGCAGCACAGCCCGCGCAGCACGAACAGCTCGCCGAATTTCGCGCGCTCGGAGGCAACGCGCAGGTCGCACATCATCGCGAGCTCCATGCCCCAACCGACGGCGGCGCCATTCACGGCGGCGATGATCGGTATGTTGCTCGTGAGCAAGGCCTCGGCCGCAGGTGTTAGGCGCGGCGCCTGGGAGGCGAGCCGCTCGCCGGCCTTCCCGTCGCCGCCGCCCATCACCTGGCGCACGTCGTCGCCGGAGCAAAACGCGGTGCCCGCGCCGGTGATCACGAGACAGCGCGCGGTCGTTTCGCGCACGGCGTGCTCGAGCTCGGCGTAGGTGCGGAAGGTGAGCGCATTGCGCGCTTCGGTGCGATCGATGGTGAGGATCTCGACCTCGCCGCGGCGCTCGATGCGGATGTCATGGGGATCCATGCGGCCTCCGATGTGGCGCAGCGCGCGTAGGGCGCAGGCGCGGGAGGCCCGATTGTCTGGTGGCGCGCGCGCGGTCGCAACCTCGCGCTATGGGGTCGGCGATGCTGCCGGCTGGGCCGCCTGCGCAGCCGGCGCCGCCGCGTCTTCTAGTGCCGCGCGGACCCCCGGCTCTTCGAGGATCTTCTTCAGTCGATCGCGGTACGCGAGGCGGACGTGGTTCGCGGGCGACTGGTCCCACGCGACGTCGACCACGTCGCGCCCCTCGCCGCTCCAATTCACCGGCGCATCCGCCCCGTCGAAGACTTCGACGCTGACGCCCCAGTCGAAGTTGAACGCGGTGACCCAGTTGAGGTTGAGGCTGACGAACCACTTCCGGACGGTGATCAAGAGCAGCTTGCTCGAGCTGCGCTCGCGAAGCGCAGTGGCGATCTCCGCGTCGTCCAAGCGCTGCGGCGCGCCGAGGCCTACTGCCTGCGCGCCGTCGCTCGCGAGGCCGAGCACGACGCGCTGCTCGAGCGCCGCAGCGAGCGGCTGTTTGCGGTCCTGCTTGTCCTCCGCGTAATACGGGTAGACGTGGATGTCCGTCGGGATGCCGTAGACGCCGTGCGCGCGCCCGATGTACGTATTCGGCTTGCCCTCCGCGAGCTGCGGTCGCTCGTCGACGACGGAGACGAGGATCGGCCGCGCGGGCCGGTATTCGACCGCTGGCGCTTGGTCCGCAATCGAGACGTGCGAGACGCACGCGATCGCCCCGCCAAACGCGACGACGAGCCCGAGCGAGAGCGCGCAAAGCTTGGACACGAGTACTCCGAGTGGCGCCCCCGCAGATTATGCACGCCTGGGCTCGCGGACGCGCGGGTATCCGAGCCGTGGACCGGGTAGTCGCAAACGCCGCGCCGCGCATAGAATGCGCGTCCCCGTTCCGGAGGTGCCGAAGTGTCGCAGTCCCAAGTTGCAGATCGCCCGCTCGCCGGAATTCGCGTCATCGATCTCGCGGATGGGCGCGGCGAGCTGTGCGGGCGGCTGCTCGCGGATCTCGGCGCCGACGTGCTGCGCATCGAGAAACCGGGCGGCGCTGCATCCCGCGCGTGCGTGCCCCTGCACGACGGCGTGAGCCTTCATTTCGCGTGGCGTAACGCGAACAAGCGCGGCGCGACGCTCGAGCTCGCGCGCGCGGCGGGCCGCGCGCAGCTCGAGGCGCTGCTCGCGAGCTGCGACGTGCTGCTCGAATCCGCGAACGCGCGCGAGCGCGCGGCGCATGGCCTCGCGCCGAGCGCGATCGCGGCGGCGCATCCGCACCTGGTGCACGTCTCACTCACCGATTTCGGGCTCAGCGGACCCTACGCCGACTGGATCGCGACCGACGCCGTGCTCGAGGCGATGAGCGGCATGATGTTCAAGGCGGGCATCCCGTCGAAGCCGCCGCTGATCCCGCCCGTGCCGCTCGCCCACGACATCGCCGCGACGACCGCGGCGTTCGCCACGCTGCTCGCGCTTTGGCAGCGCCGCCCCACCGGGCTCGGCCGAGGCTTTGGCCAGCATCTCGATTTCTCGCTCCTGCTCGGCACCGCGCAGACTACCGACTGGTCGTTTCCGAACGCGAGCTTGTTACGGGAGAAGGGCTTGCCAGTCGCGGAAGTGCGCAATGGCAGCGGGCCGGTTTACACGATTTACAAGTGCAAGGGCGGCTACGTGCGGCTGGTCGTGCTCTCGCCGCGGCAGTGGCGCGCGATGTGGGAGTGGCTCGGCAAGCCTGAGGAGTTCGCAGACCCGCATTGGGAGAACTTCCTGGCGCGGCTGATGAATGCGGACATTCTGACGAAGAACTACGAGGCGCACTTCGCGGAGCTGACGATGGAGGAAGTTTCCGCTGAAGCGCAGCGCCGCGGCATCGTCTGCACGCCCGTGCTTCGGCCGAGCGAGGTGCTCGAGAACGTGCACCTGCGCTCACGCGGCACCTTCGTTCGAGCGCAAGTCGGAGCCGGCGTACCGGTGGGCCCCGTGGCGAGCGGCTTCCTCTCGCTCGACGGCGCGCGCCAAGGCTTCCGCACGCCCGCGCCGGCGCCCGGGCAGAACGATCTTGCCGCGTTCGCGAGTGGCGCGGCGAAGTGCACCGCGCCGAGCGGCGCGCGGCCCGCTCCCGCGCTCCCGCTCGCAGGGTTGCGCGTGCTCGATTTCGGAATCGGTGGCGTCGGCGTCGAGGCGAGCCGCCTGCTCGCCGAGTATGGCGCGGACGTGATCAAGATCGAGACGCGCACGTATCCCGATTTCATTCGCACCGTAACAGGCGGCTGGACCTCGCCATCGTTCGTGTCGTCGAGTCGCAGCAAGCGCTCGTTCGGCGTGAACGTGAAGAAGCCGGCGGGGCTCGCGACGCTGAAACGATTGATCGCGACAGCCGACGTGATCATCGAGAACAGCGCGACCGGCACGCTCGACGACATGGGCGTCGGCTACGAGACGGTGCGCCAGCTGAATCCGCGCTGCGTGATGGCGTCGAGCCAGCTGCTAGGGGCGCGCGGGGTGTGGAAGGACTGGATCGGCTACGGCCCGAGCACGCAGCCGCTCGGCGGCCTCGTTCACCTCTGGAACTATACCGATCAAGAATTCCCCGCCGGCTCCGGCGCGATCTTTCCGGATCACCTCGCCGGCCGAATCTGCGCGCTCGCGGCGCTCGCCGCGCTGATTCGGCGCGAGCGCACCGGCAAGGGAGGGCACGCCGAAATCGCGCAGATCGAAGCCGTCACCGGCATGCTCGCCGAGTTGTTGCTGAAGGAAGGTCTCGCGCCGGGCAGCGTGAAGCCGCGCGGAAATCGCAGCGAGCAGGGCGCGCCCTGGGGCGCCTACCCGTGCGCAGGCGAGCAGCAGTGGTGTGTGATCACGGTGCGCAGCGACGCCGAGTGGCGAGCGCTCACGCAAGCGATGGGCGACTCGGAGCTCGCGGGCGACGCGCGCTTCGCGACGGCCGCGGGTCGCCTCGCCGCGCAGGATGAGCTCGACGCGCAACTCGCTGCGTGGACCCAGACGCTCGCCAAGCGCGACGTCGCCGCGCTGCTCCAGCGCCACGGCGTGCCGTGCGGGCCGATGTTCGCAGGCACCGATCAGCTCGACGACCCGCACTATCAGGCCTGGCACTACGCGCGCTTCATCGAGCAGCCCGGCGTCGGCCGCATGGCGCTCGAAGGCCCCGCGTTCGTGGCGAGCGGCATGAGCGACGTGTACGTCGCGCCGGCGCCAGAGCTCGGTGGCCACACGCGCGAGATCGCGCGCACGCTGCTCGGCATGAGCGAGGCGCAGATCGAGGCGCTGATCGCCGAGGGCGCGCTCGAGGATCCGCCGCCGCCGCGCTGAGCTAACTGTCAGTCAAACCCCCGAAAGGAGTTCCCCATGGACACCGCCAAGCCGAGCTACCTGGGCCTACTCAACGCCATTGCTCTCGGCGAAGGCCGCTCGCATCAATACCTGTCCTGCTGGGCGGCCAAGACGCCTGACCCGGACGTGAAGAAAATTCTGCAGACCGTCGCGATCCGCGAAGGCGAGCACTCGCATGCGTTCACCAAGCGGCTGTGCGAGCTCGGCTACGGCGTGATGGACCGTCCGGATCCCACGTTCGCGAAGAGCATGCAGATCGCGAATGCGGATTGCAGCGACCTCGAGAAGTTCGAGGCGTTCGGATACGGGAAGCGCGAAGAGCGCGACCTGTTCGCTGGTGTGTTCGACGATCAGTCGATCGACATCCGCAGCGGCGAGCTGCTCGGGCGCTACATCGCCGAGGAGCGCGACAGCGGGCGCATGCTGCGCGGCTGTCATCAGGTGCTGCGCGAGCGCGCGGGGAGCGGCCCCGGCGAGGCGGTTGCGATCGCGCGCGACGTGCGCGGGCTGCACGACCGCCTCGACGAGATCTGCTCCGCGATCGGGAAGTTGCAGAACGAGGTGACCGCGCTGCGGCGGTGAGTCGGAGAAGAGCATCGAGGCGGCGCCGTGGGCGGGGCAGCTCGCTCCGGCTCGGCGCTCGGCCGCTGCGCATCGAGCGGGGCGTAGCGTTGACTTTGAGTGGTGAGGGGGTTCGGGGCGTTCCGAACAGGGTCGCGGCCTGCGCTTGGCCTCGCCTCCGCGACTGCCCCGCCCCCGGCGCCGGCGCGCATTGCAGCAGCGCGAGGGGAGAGGGAAAAGAACGGAAGGGGAAGGGCGGCGACAGGAGGGGGGCGTGCGCGCTCGAGGTTGGAGTGAGCTGTGCTCCTAACTACTCGGCCGTTTTAGCACCGACTTCCAACAGGGTTCTTGCGGCGGCTACGGCCTCGCGGGTTCCTGCGAGGGCGAGGAGGTCGCCGGCGGCGAGTGTCTCGCTCGCGGGCGGCAGCACGATCGAGTGGTCGCCGCGCGTGATCGCGAGCACGGTCGCGCCGGTGAGGCCGCGGAGATCGAGTGCCGAGAGGGTGCGGCCGACGGCCGCGCTGTCCGCGCGCAGCGTCACCGCTTCGGGCTCGCCGAGGCCGGGAAGGAGCTGGCTGACGGGCGCGAGCGGTGCCGTGCTCGCGGGATTTCGTCCGCGGCCCTGCGCCGCGAGTGCCTCGATGATCGCGCTCGCGCCCGCGCGCACGTGGCCTTGGAGATCCGCAGTACTTCGCCAGAAGGTGACTGCGAGCGCGGCCAGCGAGAGCGCGAGGCCGAGCGCGCCAGCGCCTGCCGGCACGAAAGGCTTCAGGAGCGCGAGCAGCGGCAGCGCGACGATCAGCACGGTCGCGAGCTGCACCGTCACCACGAGCGCACGCCGCGGCGCGATCGACAGATCGAGCTGCCCTGCGCGTGCCTCGGGAAGCGCGATGCTCGCGAGCAACACGCCGACGCTGCGCGCGACGCGCAACAGCCCGAGCATGAGCGGTGCAGCGAGCGCGAGTGCGCTCGTTGCAATCAGCCCGTGCGCGAGGCGCTCCCCACTCCCCAACAACTCCGCCAGCTCGGCGGTAAGCGCTTTCCCCCACGCCGAATAGGAGACGCCCAGCGCCGCGAGCGCGAGCGCGTCGAGCGCGATCAGCTGTGTGAGCCGCCGCAAGCGCGCACCGGTGGTGCGCTCGCGCGGCGCGCCGCCGAGCTTCTCGAGCCAGCTGCCGTAGAGCGCCGCGAAAGTTTGAAGCCGGCGCGGAAGCTTTCGGTCGAGCAACGCCGCGGCGCCGGGTGCGGCGCGGATCATCCACGGCGTCGTCAGCATGGTGAGCGCGGAGACGGCGATCGCGACGGGATAAAGAAACTCTCCGGCCGCGCCGGTCGCGACGCCGACGCTCGCGAGGATGAACGAGAACTCGCCGATCTGCGCGAGGCTCATGCCCGTCTCGAGCGAGGTGCGCGTTCCGGCGCCCGTCAGGAATGCACCGAGCGACGCGAACAGTGTCTTGCCAATCAACACCGCGGCCGTGAGTGACAGCACCGCGACCCAATTGTCGAGCACGAGGCGGGGATCGATCAGCATGCCGACCGACACGAAGAAGATCGCGGCGAACAGGTCGCGAACGGGGGTGACGAGGCGCTCGATCTCGTGCTCGCCGCCCGATTCCGCCGCGAGCGAGCCCGCGATGAACGCGCCGAGGGCGACCGAGTAGCCGAGCGCGTTCGCGAGCAGCGCGAAGGCGAAGCATACGCCGAGGCTCGCGACGAGCGTCGTCTCGGCGCGGCCTTGCTGGAGAACCGCGCGCAGCATGCGCGGGACGAGCGCAATTCCGAGCGCGAGCATCACCGCCAGCAGTGCGACGAGCCGGCCGACCGCGCCGGCGAGCTCGCGCCAAGAGACGGCCTCGCTCAAGGCCGCCGCGGGCAGCAGCGCGAGCAGCAAGATCGCGATCACGTCCTCGACGATCAGCACACCGATCACGCGCTCGCGGAGCGCAGCGCGGACGCGCAGCTCGTCGAAGGCCTTCACGATCACGGTCGTGCTCGAGATCGCGATCAGAGCGCCAGCGAACAGGCTCGCGCGCGGGCTCCAGCCGAGCGCCTCGCCGACCGCGCCGCCGAGCCAGAACATCGCGCTGCACTCGATCAAGGCGGTAAGCACGGCCGCCGTGCCGAGCCGAGCGAGCCGCGCCAGCCGGAACTCGAGGCCGAGCGAGAACATGAGCAAGATGACGCCCAGCTCGGAGAGCGTTTGAACGATCGCGCGATCCGCGACGAGGGGAACCGGTACGTGGGGGCCGACCACGAGCCCCGCGAGCACGTAGCCGAGCACGACCGGCTGACGCAGCCACTGGCTGACGACGGTCATCACGCCCGCAACGCAGAGCACGGTCGCGAGCGCGGTCAGAAATTCGTGCGCGTCGTGCATCGTGCGACTTCCTCGAAAGCTTATTACCGCGCGTGGTCGCAGATCGCCCGGTGACGTTGACACGCACGCGAGGTGCCTCGCGACCGCCTCCAGCGCGCACCGCAATCCTCCGACGGAGTAGATTGCGCGCATGACGCGCGCTCCGTCGAAGCGAACTCTGGTGCAGACGCCCCGCGTGGAACGCGGGCTCGAGCTCGAGGGCCCGCGCACGGTCATCGAAGCGGTCGCGGCCTGCGACGCAATCGGCGGCCTCGTGCTCGGTCCGCCGCGCGTGTCGCATTCGCGCCGGCTCTACTACGACACGGAGAGCGGGGCGCTCGCGAGCGCGGGGGTGACGTTGAGCGTGGCCGCGAGCGGCCAGCGCCTCGTCCAGTCGCACGAGCTGCGGCGCGATCCGCCGGTCGCGGGATTCTTCGAGCGGACCACCCGCGAGGCGCGGCTCGCGTCACCCGATCCCGACTTGACGCGCAGCGCGTCCGGGGAGCTCGTCGCGCGCGCCCGCGAGCTCTGCGCGGGGAGCGCGCTGATCGCGCAGCTCGAGGTGGAACGCGCGCTCACGACGCGCGGCATCGCGTTCGAGCGCGAAGCGATCGATGCCACGTTCGCGGTCGGCGAGGCGCGCGTCGCTGCGGGCGCGATCCCGATCGCGCGCATCGTGCTGGTGTTGAAGAGGGGTGCGCCCGCGGCGCTGTTCCGCGCCGCCTTCCTGCTGCACGAGAAGTATCCGAGCCTGCGGCCCGCGAGCGAGGACACGGCGCGCTTGCTCGTGCGCCTCCGCGGCGAGGCGCCCGCGCTCGTTTCGCCTCGGCCGATCGCGCTCGCGAGGGATGCGACGCTGGATGCGTTGATCGCGGCCGCGCTCGCCGAGTGCTTGCGCTGCATCGTTCACGGCGAGCCGGCGGCGCGCATCGAGTGCGAGCCAGAAGGGGTGCATCAGCTGCGCATCGCGGTGCGCCGACTGCGCTCGGCGCTGCGACTGCTTCGCGACGAGTTGCCGCGCGAACGCGGCGAGTGGTTGCGCGCCGCGCTCGAGCCGCTCTCGGACGCGCTCGGTGTTGCGCGCGATCGCGACGTATTCCTCGAGCGCATCGCGGCGTGCGAGGCGAGCGGCGCTGCCTCGCTCGCTTCGCTGCGCACGCGCGTCGCGAGCGAGCGCGCCGAGGCCTTTGCGGAGCTCGCGCGGCTGCTCGATTCACCCGAGCGCGCGCGCCTCGAGCTCGAGCTCGGGCTGCTCGCGTTCGGGGCTGACTGGCGCGATCCCGCGCGCGCGGAGCGCCTCGCGCTGCCCGCAGCGGAAGCGGCGCGCGAGTTCGGCGCGCGCGCCGACCGCCGCGCGCGCAAGGCCGGGCGCGACTTCACGGCGCTCGAGCTGGAGGACGCGCATCGTCTGAGGCTGCGCGTGAAGGGCGCGCGCTACGCAGTGGATCTGCTCGCGCCGCTCCTGCCGGCGAAGCGCGCGCGCCGCTACATCCGCCGCGCGCGCGCACTGCAAGACGCGCTCGGCATCGAGAGCGACGCCGCGCGCACGCGGGCTCTCGTCGAGCGCTTCGGCGGAGCGAGTGCGAGCCCCGGCGTCGAGTTTCTGCTCGGCTATTGCGCCGGCCAGGTCGCCGAGGGCCGAGGCGTTCGCAATCGCGCGTGGCGCCGCTTCCGGAACGCGCCGAGGCCTTGGCGCTGAGCGCGTCTTCACGCGCCGCACACAACTCCGTGACCGTGGTTTGCGCGATGCGCCGCACGTCCGCCGCGACGCGCTGGCAGCCTTCACTCCATGGGAGGTGCACGCGTTTGCGCGAACCGTTTCTGTTATTGGGCGCCGAGCGAGCGGGCCTGCTGCTGATCGAGCTGATGCTCACCGCGCATCCCGAACTCTGCTGGGGCGGAGATTTCGACTACGCACTCGCGTGGAGCGACAGCGAGTATGCGGACTGGCCGCCGCTCATTCCGTGTTGGCAGCAGCTCGCGCTCTCGCCGCGCGTGAAGCAGCTGCGCGTGAAGATCGACCCCACGCTCGGCTTCGCCGATCTCGTGCGCTCGCTCCTCGAGCAACAGCGCGGCGACGCCGTGAAGCCGTTCGGGGTCGCATTGCACGATCACTACGATCGAGCGCTCCGGCTCTGGCCGCACGCCCGTTTCGTCTACCTCGCGCGCAACACGCCCCGCGCGAGTGCCACGGCCGAGCCATCGAGCGACGTGCAGCGACTCCGCGAATCGGACCGGATGTGGCGCAAGCTCGCTGCCGAGATCGAGCCGAGCCGCCGGCTCGAGTTGCGCTACGAGGCGCTCGTCGCGGATCTGCCGGGGGAGCTCGGCCGCGTGTGCGATTTCCTCGGCGTGGGTCTCGACGAGGGCCTATTGCGCTTGCCCGTGGCGGCTCCGCAGCTGGCAGACGCCCCGCACGCCGAGGTCGCTGCGAGAGGTGCGGGCGCGCCGAGCCCGAGCAGATTCGCACTCGCGTTCGGCCGACGCTTCGCGCAGCTCCTGGGCAGCTGACGCCCGTCCCGAGGCGATTTCGCCTGCTCTGCACGGAGGCCGGCGCCCGTGGTCGGCTAACGTCCCGGGATCGCGTCCCCGATGCAGGTGCCCATGACGACCGCTCAGCCGTTCGACACGTCCCGTCTCTCTTTCACCGAAGCGGAGATTCTCGACTCCGGTGCTTACGCGGCGCCGCTGATCGCCGCCGGCGTGCGCTGTCACGGCGGCTTCGAGACGAGCGGTGCCTATCGCTCGCCCCGCTCCCTGCACCGCGGGCCCGCGGTCGCGGCGTGGCAGGCGCGGCTCGGCCGCGAGGGCCACGCACTGATCGATCTGCCCGCGGCGATGATGCCGCCGCAGTACCCGAACGTCGCGCAGTCGAAGCTACTACTGCGCAATGGTGTGCGCGATCCGATCGTTCGCACGTTGACGATCGTCTCGATCGTCGAGGGCTTCGGTGCGGTCATCCGCGACGTGCGCGTGCCCAAGCTGAGCGAGCTCGTCGTGGAGCCGCTCGAAGGCACGGCGCTCGAGCACCTCGGCCGCGGGCTGTTCGAGGCTCACGCCCGCGACGAAGCTGGCTGGCGCGACGAGGGCGGGCACAAGCAGATGTGGGAAGCGGCGCGCGATCTCGCGCTCGAGAAGCCGAAGGTTCCCGGCGACGTGATGATGCGCATGATGGGTCGCACGGGTCAGCGCGGCACGGCGCCCGAGCGTCCCTTCCCGATGATCGACGAGACGCTCGAGCGCATGCTCGCGATGATGGCCCAGGTGCTCGTGGTCGAGATCTTCGCCGAAGGCACCTTCGATTGGGGTGTGCGTCTGCTCTCGGACCCCGAAGTCTCGGCGCAGCCGAAGGCAGCGGGCGACATGGTGCGCCACATCCAGAGCGACGAGCGCCCGCACGTCGAGTACCTGAGAACCGCGCTCTCCGAGCTACGCGCGCGCACGGTTCGCACGGTCGACGGCAAGACGATCGCCGGCCGCGAGCTCGTCGACGGCTTCATGCATCGCATTCTGCGCACGATCACGCGCGACCGGCCGCGCGATCAGCGCGAGGACGTGCGCGCGAGCCTCAGCGAGGCGATGGCGGCGGCGGCGAACCCGAAGGGTCTGCTCGAAGAGTTCGACGCGCTCGAATCGCGCTTCACTCCGCCGGAGCGCACGGGTTTCGAGAAGAGCGCGGCGTAAGGCGAGGCGCGCGATGAATCCGTTCACGCGGCTGCGCCGCACGATTCGCGTGGCGACGCTGGCTGCGCGCTTGTGGGCACACTACAAGCTGCCCGAATACTGGGGGAAACTGTTACGGCGCGGCGCGCCAGACGCGGCCACGAAGAGTCGTCGCCACGCGGTCGCCGCGAGCTGGATCCTCGAGTGCGCACTCACGATGCGTGGCGTGATCATCAAGATGTGTCAGGCGATCGCGACGCGCGCCGACGTATTTCCTCCAGAGTTCGTGGAAGAGCTGAAAAAGTGCCACGACGCGGTGCCGCCAAAGCCATTCGCGGTAGTGCGCGCCGCGGTCGAGCGCGAGCTCGGCAAGCCGCTCGACGCCGTGTTCGCGGAGTTCGACGAGCGGCCGATCGCGTCGGCTTCGCTCGCGCAGGTACACGCGGCCCGCCTGCTCTCGGGCGAAGAAGTCGCAGTAAAGGTGCAGTACCCCGACATCGAGGACATCGTGCGCACCGATCTGCGCAACATGGAGCGCGCTTGTCGCGTGTACGAGCGCTTCGATCCGCAACCGCTCGAGCTGCTGCCACTTCTCAGGGAGCTGACGACACACATCGGGATGGAGCTCGACATGCGGCGAGAGGCCGTGTCGTGCGACCGCGTGCGCGCATTGTTCGCCAGCGACCCGCGCGTCTGGATCCCGCGCATCCACCACGAGCTCTCGACCGGCCGCGTGCTGGTGATGGAGAAAGTCACGGGCATCAAGGTCACCGAGAAAGCCGCGCTCGAAGCTGCGGGTCTCGATCCCGCCGATGTCGTGCAGGACCTGATGCGCGTCTACGTGCGCATGATCCTCGCCGCGGGCTTCTTCCAAGCCGACCCGCATCCGGGCAACCTGATGGTTGCGCGCGACGGCCGCCTGATCGTGCTCGATTTCGGGCTCTCGAAGGAGCTGCCCGAAGGCTATGGCCTCGGCCTCTTCGAGTTGATGTTCTCGATGATGACCCTGAACGAATCGGCGATGGTGCGCGCGTTCCAGGAATTGGGCTTCGAGACCAAGACTGGCGACACCAGCACGTTCTTGCTGATCGCGCGGCGCATGCTGTCGCGCAGTCGCACGGGCACCTTCGAAGGTGAATTCACGGAAGAGATGACCGACGAACTGTTCGAGGCGATTCGCGAGGACCCGGTCGTGCGCGTCCCGAGCGATTTCGTGCTCGTCGGCCGCGTGTTCTCGTTCCTCTCGGGCATCGCGCATACGCTCGGCTCGCGCGCGAACGTGCTGGCCGCGATGGGTGCGGGGCCGCCGGGCTGAGATGCGCGGGTTTCGGGCGACGCCGTGCGCGGTGATGCTGATCGCCTGCGCAGTGTTCGCCGCCTGCTCGCGCGCTCCGCGTCCTGAGCGCGTGCTGCTGATTACGGTCGATACGTTGCGCGCGGATCGCGTCGGCGCTTATGGCGACGCGCTCGCGCACACTCCGGCGCTCGACGCGCTCGCGGCTGCGGGCGCGCGCTTCGACGCCGCGATCTCGCCGACGCCGATCACGCTGCCCGCGCACGCGACGCTGATGACTGGCCTCGAGCCGCCGCGCCACGGCGTGCGCGGCAACGGTGTGTTCGCGTTGCCCGCCGAGATCCCGACGCTCGCCGAGCACATGCAGGCGAGCGGCTTTGCGACCGCCGCCTTCGTCGGCGCGATCGTGCTCGATCGGCACTACGGGCTCGATCGCGGCTTCGCGCACTACGACGACGCGATGTCGCTGCGCCACTCGGGGAAGGACGGCGGTTACGCGGAGCGGCGCGCCGAGCAAGTCGTCGATTCCGCGCTCGCATGGCTCGAAACGGCCCCACCGCGTTTCTTCGCCTGGGTGCACGTCTACGACCCGCACGCGGAATACGACCCGCCCCCCGCATGGCAAGATCGCGTGCCGCACGACGCGTATCGCTCCGAGATCGCCTACACCGACGCGCAACTTCGGCGACTGCTCGAAGCCGTTGCAGTGCGCTACCCGGGCGGCAAGACGCTGATCGTGGTGACGGCCGATCACGGCGAGAGCCTCGGCGAGCACGGCGAGCCGACGCACAGCTTCACGCTCTACGACGCCACCCAGCGGATTCCCCTAATCATCGCGGGCCCGGGGGTCGCGCCCGGAAGCGTGATTCAGAACGTGGTCCGGCTCGCCGACGTCGCGCCGACCGTGCTCGCGCTAGCCGGCGCGGCGGCGCTGCCGGAAATCGACGGCAGTGATTTGTCGGGTGCGCTGCGCGGTCGCGACACGACTGAACGGCTCGCCTACGTGGAGACGATCGACACGCGTCTCAACCAAGGCTGGAGCCCGCTTTACGGCGTGCGCAGCGCGCGCTGGAAATACGTGCGCGCGCCGCGGCCGGAGCTCTACGACGTGCTCGCGGATCCGGGCGAGCTCAGCGATCTGTCTCGCAGGGAGCCGCGCGTCGTTGCAGAGCTCGATGGCGCGGTGACGCGTGCGCACGCGCGCGAGCGTGCGCTCGCATGGGCGCACGCACCGCCCAGCGCGGCGGAGCGCGCGCAGCTCGAGAGCCTCGGATATCTCGTCGCCGCGCCTGCGCGCGAGCTCGATCTCGCGGTGGGTGGCGTGGACCCGAAGGACGTGGTCGCTCGCATGCGCGATTTCGATCTGATCCAAGCACTGTTGGAAGCAAGGGATTTTGCCGGCGCACTCGCACGCGCGGAGGCGTTTCCGGGCGACGGCGCGTACGTGGTCGCTCAGCGCGCGTTCGTGGCGCTGCGCGCGGGCGAGTTCGCGCGCGCCGAGAAGCACGCGCGAGCCTGCGCGGCGGTGTCGCCGGGGTACGCGGATTGCTGGGTCACGCTCGGCCGTGCGCTCGCCGCCCAGAGCAAGCTCGCCGAAGCGGAAGTCGCACTGCGGCGCGCCTCCGAGGTCGATCCCACCGAGGCGGATGCGCAGCTCGCACTCGGAGACCTGCGCGTCGTACAGGGCGACGACGCGGGCGCGGCCGAGGCGTACGCCGCTGCAATCGCATCCCGCGAGGGCAGCCTCGTCGCGCATTGGCGGCTCGCGGCGTTGAAGTTCTCCGCGCGCGACGCGGTGGCTGCGAAGCACCTGCTCGCGAGCGTGCCCGCCGCCGATCTCGCGCGCCTCGACGCGGTCGTCACGCTCGCGGCGGGCGAGATCGAAGGCGGCTTCCGCGACGCGGCGCGCGCGCGCCTCGAAGCTGCACTCGCGCGCGAGCCCGAGAACCCGGCGCTGCTCGCGCTGCTCGTCGAGGCGCGTGAGTCAGCCCCGCGTCGAGTGCGCTCGCCTGCAGCTCGCTGAGCGCGCCGAAGCGCCGCTCGCTACTCGAGCACCAGCGTGCGAAACGCCTCGACCTCGGGGTCGTCGAGGCCGAGTGCGTCGCGGCGATAGCTGTCGAAATCGCCGTAGTTCGCTTCGATCGCGTCGAACGCGGAATCGAGGTAGGCCGGCTCGACGCCGAACAGCGGCCGCAGCGCATCGGTGTCCGCCCGGAAGAGCGAGAAGACCTTGATCATGAGGAGCTGCTTCTCGGTGGCGCGTGCCGTGTAGTGGTTCGTCAGCAGG
>JANNKN010000846.1:0-10414 GCA_031396315.1 Deltaproteobacteria bacterium | reverse complement strand
TCGCCAGCGGGTCTCAGAAAACTGAGGCCGCCTCTTCGAACGAAATGCCATGCTGTCGAAGATTGCTCGTAGCCTTCTTGGCATCCCACTCGAACTTCACGGGTTCAGCCTAGGTGCGGTGGTGCTTCCCAACAATCGCTGAACCTCTCGGCCCGCAACGTCGCCCCCGCTCAGAGCGCGCCCTTCACACTCGGCACCGCGCCCAGCGCGCGCGGATCGATCTCCACCGCGACGCGTAGCGCGCGCGCGAGGCCTTTGAAGATCGCCTCGACGCCGTGGTGTGGACTCATGCCGTAACGGAGCTCGACGTGCAGATCGAGGCCGGCGTTCTGCGCGAAGGCGTACAAGAAATCCTCGACCAGCGAGACGTCGAAGTTACCGACGCGGTCGTTCGCGAGTGCGACGCGGTACACGAGAAACGGCCGGTTCGAGACGTCCACTGCGACGTCGGCGCGCGCCTCCGCCATCGGCAGTGCTTGTTGCCCGTAGCGCCGGATCCCGCGCGCGTCGCCGAGCGCTTGGCGCAGCGCTTGGCCGAGCACGATGCCGACGTCTTCGACGGTGTGGTGCAGGTCCACGTGGAGGTCGCCCTGCGCGTGCAGTGTTAGGTCGAACAGGCCGTGCTTCGCGAAGGATTCTAGCATGTGGTCGAAGAACGGGATGCCGGTCGTGACGTCGTAGGCGCCCGTCCCGTCGATCGCGAAATCGGCGCGGATTTCCGTCTCGCGCGTCTTGCGCTCGATCTTGGCCCGGCGGCTCGGCGTGTCCGTCGTCATCTCGCTCGCTCCTCGAATGGCCCTTTGGGGTCTGACCCCGAAGGGCCACTTCCTACCAATCCATCTCGGCGTCGCTGCCGGCTTCGCGCGCCGCTTCGCGCTCGCGGCGAGCTTTGCGGATCTTCGCGAGTCGTAGCTCGATCGAGGTGCCGTGGCCGCCGAAGCCCTCGAGGTTCGCGAGGCGGATCACGTCGGCGCCGAGCTCGCGCAGCTTCGGCGGCTCGAAGCGCACGAACGCAGTGCGCTTCAGGAAGTCGTCGACGCCGAGCGGCGAGAAGAAGCGCGCGGTGCCGCCGGTCGGCAGCACGTGGTTCGGGCCGGCGAGGTAGTCGCCGACCGCGACGGGCGTGTAGTGCCCGAGGAACACGGTGCCCGCGTTCTTCACCTTCTTGAGCTGCGCCTCGGCGTCGTCGGTCGCGATCACGAGATGCTCCGGGGCATAACGATTCGCCAGCTCGAAGGCGTGCTCCATGTCTTTCGCGACGATGATCGCGCCATTGCCGAGCGCGGCGCGCGCGATTTTCTCCCGCGCGAGCTCCTTCAGCTGCTTGTCGAGCTGTTCCTTCACCTTCAGCGCCAGCGCCTTCAGCGGAGTGATTAGGATCGCGCTCGCGCCTTCCTCGTGCTCCGCTTGCGAGAGCATGTCGGCGGCGATCCACGACGGCGTCCCGCTCTTGTCGGAGATGACGAGGACTTCGGTGGCGCCGGCTTCGCTGTCGATCGCGACGTCGCCGAACACGAGCTTCTTCGCGTGCTGCACGTAGGCGTTGCCCGGCCCCGTGATCTTGTCGACGCGCGGCACGCTCTGGGTGCCGAAAGCAAGCGCCGCAATGGCTTGCGCGCCGCCCAGCTTGAAGACGCGGTGCACGCCCGCGACGCGCGCGGCCATGAGCACTTCGTCGCGAATCTCGCCGTTCTTCCCCGGCGGCGTGACCATGATGATTTCCGGCACTTCGACGACGGAAGCCGGCACCGCGTTCATGATCACGGTGCTCGGGTAGCTCGCCTTGCCGCCAGGCACGTAGATGCCGACGCGCTCGAGCGGGCGAACTTTGTGCCCCATCAGGGCGCCGCCTTCTTCGCGCATCTCCCAGCTCGAAGGAATGCGCTTGCGGTGGAACTCGCGCACGCGCATCGCGCTCTTGCCGAGCGCGGCGCGATCGGGCGGAGGCACGCGGTCGCAGGCCGCGTCCCATTCTTTCTTCGTGACTTCGAGCTTGTCGAGATCCGCGCCGTCGAGCTTCTTGGTGAGCGCGAACAGCTCGCTGTCGCCGTTCTCGCGCACGTCGTCGACGATCTTGCGGACGGTCTTCTCGACCGATTCTTCTTGGGCCACGCGGCGCGTGCAGAGCTTGTTGAAGGCGCGCTCGAAGCCCGCCTCCCCGGCTTGCAGGAACGCGATGCTGCCCTTGGTTGCGCTGGTCTTGGCCATTAGGTCTCTCCTCTTCCTCGGCTGCGCGCGGTGATCACGCGCGGCCGACCCCCGAGATCTCGATGCAGCTTTGGCCCGTCGAAGCCGCAGCGCGACAGGCATTGTGTCATTTCATCTGCCTGTGCGGGAGCTAGCTCGAAAGCCAGCAGTCCGCCCGGCTTCATGAAGAGCTGCGCCTCGTGCGCGATTCGCCGCAAGAGGGCCGCGCCGTCTGCGCCCGCGAACAGAGCGCCGCGCGGCTCGTGTGCGAGTTCCGGCGCGAGTGTGCTCGCCTCGTCCTCGGCCAAGTAGGGCGGATTCGAGACGATCACGTCGAAGCGTTGCCCTTCCACCGCCGCGAAGCCGTCGCCGTGGACGAAGCGCACGCGATCCGCGAGCCCGTGGGTCTGCGCGTTGCGCTCCGCCACCGCGAGTGCGGCAGCGGAGACGTCGCCCGCAACGACATGCAGCTTCGGGCGCTCTTTCGCGAGTGCGAGTGCAATCGCGCCCGAGCCCGTGCCGAGGTCGAACGCAGTCAGTTCCGCTTCGACGTCCGGCAGCTCTGCGAGCACGGCTTCGACGAGCGTCTCGGTCTCGGGCCGCGGCACCAGCACGTCGGGCGTCACCGCGAGCGCGAGCGACCAGAACTCCCGCACGCCCGTCAAATACGCGACCGGCACGCGGTCGTCGGCGCGCCGCTTCACGAGCTCGCGGAAGCGCGCGCGCTCCTCGGGCTGAATCGGCTTCTCGAAATCGAGGTAGAGCCGCAGGCGATCGATGCCGAGCGCAAATGCGAGCAGGATCTCCGCGTCGAGCCGCGCCGTCTCGATGCCCTTCGTGCGGAAGTAGTCCGTGGTCCACTTCAGCAGCTCGAGCACCGTCCAGTGCTTCTCACTCACGCCGCGCGCCCTTCGTTCGAAAGCGCTTTCTCGCGCTCCGCGCTCATGAAGTTCGCGACGCCCTCGATCAGCTCGTCCACCAAGCCTTCCATCACGCGGTCGAGCTGGTGCAGCGTGATGCCCGCGCGGTGATCGGTGACGCGGTTCTGCGGGTAGTTGTAGGTCCGGATCTTCTCGCTGCGCTCGCCCGTCCCGACCTGCAGCTTCCGCTCGCTCGCCCGCTCGGCGGCCTGGCGCTCCGTCTCGGCTTCGAGCAGCCGCGAGCGCAGCACCTTCAGCGCCTTCGCCTTGTTCTTGTGCTGGCTCTTTTCGTCCTGGCACGAGACCACGACGCCCGTCGGAATGTGCGTCACGCGCACCGCCGAGTCGGTCGTGTTCACGGATTGGCCGCCCGGCCCGCCCGAGCGGAACACGTCGATCCGTAGATCCGCCGGGTGGATGGTGAGGTCCACCTCTTCGGCCTCGGGCATGATCGCGACCGTGACCGTCGAGGTGTGGATGCGCCCCGCGCCCTCGGTCGCGGGCACGCGCTGCACGCGGTGGACGCCGCGCTCGAACTTGAGGCGGCCGAACACGTCCTTGCCCGAGACGCCGACGATCACTTCTTTGAAGCCGCCCGTCCCGGTTTCCGACATCGAGAGCGGCTCGATCTTCCAGCGCTGCGCTTCCGCGTAGCGCGAGTACATGCGGAACAGATCCGCCGCGAACAGCGCGGCCTCCTCGCCGCCGGTGCCGGCGCGGATCTCGAGGATCGCGTTGCGCTCATCGGTGGGATCCTTGGGGATCAGCAGCCGCCGGATTTCTAGGACCAGCGCGTCGCGCCGCGCCGTGAGCTCGGGCAGCTCGGCCTGCGCGAGCGCCGACATCTCGGGGTCGGCGTCGTTCGCCATCTCCTCGTTGTCCGCGATCGCCTTCAGCGTCTTGCGGTAGCGGTCGCCCGCCTCGACGACCGGTCGCAGGTCCGAAAGCTCCTTGCCCACCTTCGCCAGCTCGCCCTGCTTTTGGGCGGTGGCCGGGTTCCCGAGCCGGAGCTCGAGCGCCGCGACGCGCACTTCGATCTCGCGAATGCGCTCGAGCCAATCGGTTTGGGGTTGGGCCATGGGCAAGTTCCGGGTGACGAGCGGGCCGCACGGGAGCCGCGCGGTCGCGCCGTCCGGGGGGGTGGATGCGGCGCAGCAGATGCAAGTTCGCGGACCTGGCTGCGGGCCGCAAGCGGGCGCGCCATCTGCGAAATTCGCCGCGCGGGGCGACCGAACGTGTGCGAAAAGAAGGCGCGCACGGCGCGCGTCGGCGAACGCTCGCGCTGGTGGCGGCCGACCCGAGAAGTGGGAGCAAGTGAGCGCAAGCAGCGAAACGCGGCTTCGCGCGCGCCTCGGCGCGCAGCTCGGCGCCAAGCTCCGCCTGTTCGCGGGCCTCACGCTGGGGATCTGCGTGCCCTATTTCACGCTGCAGCGCTTCTCACTCGGTGCGCCGTTTACGCCGCCCGCGAGCGCTCTCGACGCGGCGATTCCCTTCGCGCCCAGCTGGGTATGGGCCTACGCCTCACTGTTCGCGCTCGTCCCGCTTTCGGCGCTGCTCTCGACCACGCTCGCGGAGGTGTCGGCCTTCGCGCGCGCGCTCGTTTGGCTGTGCGCGCCGAGCTTCCTCGCGTTCGCGCTCTTCCCGAGCGTGGGGCCGCGTCCGGCCGAGGCGCAGGGCGCTGCCACGCTCGGCTGGCTGATCGCCGTCGACACGCCGGGCAACGCCTTCCCCTCGTTGCACGCCGGGCTGACGGTGCTGTGCTTGCTGCACGCGCGGCGCGTGTGCGGCGCGAGCCTCGCGCCCGCGCAGCGCGCGCTCTGGGACGCGGGCTCGCTCGGCTGGGGCGCCGCGATCGCTTATGGCGCGCTCGCGAGCAAGCAGCACTGGGCGGTGGATCTGGCCGCGGGCGGAGTGTTAGGCGCGCTCGCGTCCTCGTGGGCGGCGCGCGTTCAGCGTGCAGCCGCGGCATGACGCGCCGAGCGTGCGAGCCACGCCCCCGCCAGCAGGGCCGCGCCCGCCATCAGCCACTGCGCGGGCGTGAGCCCGAGATAGCGCGCCTCGCCGAGGCGTAGGAAATCGAGCGCGAAACGGCCCGGCCCGTAGAGCGCGAAGAACAGTGCAAAGAAGAACCCTGGCGCTCGGAGTTGTTGGGCGCGCGCGCGGTCGAGCGCGATGAAGATCAGTGCGATCCCGATGCAGAGCAGCGTTTCGAGCAAGCCGAGGTCGAAGCGCGGCCCGTACCATGGGGGTGAAGCGGGGAAGTTCACCGCGAACAAGCTCGTGGATGCGATGCCGAGATGGTCGTGCTGCAGCGCGCAGCCGAGGCGCCCGACGGCCAGCGTGAACGGCAGCGCGAACATCACGAGATCGAAATAGCGCGCGAGCTCGCCGCCCGAGAGGCCTCTGCGTCGCGCGATCAGAAACAAGCCCGCGATTCCACCGAGCATGCCGCCCGTGGACGCGAGCTCGCCCCAGACGCGCAGCAGCTCGAGCGGATCCGTCCGTAACACCTCGGGCCGATACGCAACGACGTCGAACACGTGCGCCGACACGATCCCGATCGCGGTCGCCCAAATCACCAGCGAGCTCGCCGTCTCCCGCGAAATCCCCACCCGCGGCGCCCTCCGCACCGTCAGCTCGACCTGCACCGCAATCGCAACCAGCACCAGCACCCGAAACGCCTGCAGCGAATATCCAAACAACTCAATCGTGGGATGCTCGACAAAAGGAATCATCCCACCACCCTCTCATCTCCCCTTCTCTTCATCCCAAGTCCGAAGATCGCGCGAAGCGGGGCGGCGGGGGCGGGGAGGCGAAATAAAGCGCAGCAGGCAGTGCACGGAACCGAAGGGCTTTGGAACTCCAAGCAGCGAAACACCCAGGTGCACGCGCGAGCCATTCGCCTCCCCGCCCCCGCCGCCCCGCTTCGCGCTCTTCGCCCCCTTTCACCGCCACCACTTCCACGTTCGCCTCGGCCGCGGACACTTCTCCGTCGGCCGCGTCCCGCGCAAAAACACCTCGTCCACGCTCTCGCACCACGAGGCCGAGCGCAGACCCGTCGCGGGGTCGATCTCCGCCATGACAAGCCGGCTCGGTACCGCGAAGCCCTCCCACCCGCTCGCGCCCAGCGCGTTCTTCACGAATTGCGCGACGATCGGGATGGCACCTTGGGCGCCGGTCAAGCCCACGCGGGCGCCGTCGTCGAACCCGACCCAGGCGACGACGACGAGCTCCGGCGTATAAGCCGCGAACCAAGCGTCGCGCAGATCGTTCGTCGTGCCGGTCTTGCCGGCGAGCGGGCCGCGCACCCCGAGAGCGCGCACGCCGCGCCCCGTGCCACGGTCGACGGCGCCCATCAGCGCCGACGTCACGAGGTAGGTCGCCTCCTCCGAGAACACGCGCTCTCCTCCGACGCGGTCGCCGCCGATGTCATCGCCGCCGGGCTCGTGTACTGCGAGCGTGCTGCGCGCCGCGCGGAGCATGCCGCCGCTCGCGAACACGGCGTAGGTGCGCGCGACTTCGAGCGGCGTCATTTCGAACGCGCCCAATGCGAGCGACGGGATCGGGCGCAGCGGGCTCTCGACGCCGAGCTCACGTGCCGTCTCGGCCACGCGCACGAGGCCCGTTTCGAGCGCGAGCCGCGTGAAAGGCACGTTCAGCGAATCCTCGAGCGCACGCCGAATTGTTACGGGCCCGCGGTAGCGACGATCGTGGTTCTCCGGGCCCCACGGCTTGCCGTCGACGAGGATCTCGAGCGGCTCGTCTTCGAGAATCGTGGCGAGCGTGAGTGCGTTGGCGCCGCTCTCGGGCTCACGCGTGAGCGCGGCGAGCGCGACGATCGGCTTGAACACGCTGCCCGGCTGGCGGTGCGCATTCAGCACGCGATCGAGCGTGCCGCGCGCGGCTTTGCGCCCGCCGACGTAAGCGAGCACGTCGCCGCTGCGCGGATCGAGCGCGATCAACGCCGCTTGCAGCGGCTGCTTTGCTCGACGCAGGCGCGGATAGGCACGCTCGAGCGCCGCGAGCTGATCCGTCACGGCGGCCTCGGCGGCGGCCTGATGAACCGCATCGAGCGTCGTGAATACGCCGAAGCCGGCGCGGCTCATCGCGGCTTCGTCGACGCGCGCCGCAAGCTCGGCGCGCACCTTCCCGACGAAGTGAGCCGCGAACGCGGGTCGCGCCTTCTCCCGCTTCACAGCGAGTGGCTGCGCCTTCGCGGCAGCGTACGCCTCGGCCTCGACTGCGCGCTCGCCCCGCATCACGTCGAGAATCAGGTCGCGGCGCTGCTTCGCGGCGTCTGCATGTTTGAACGGCGAGAGCGCGCTCGGGCCCTGAATCATCGCCGCGAGCAGTGCGCCATCGGCGAGCGTCAATTGCTTCACGTCCTTCGCGAAGTAGAAGCGCGCGGCGCGGGCGATGCCATGGATCGCGACGGCGCCGTCTTGCCCGAGATAGATCTCGTTGAGATATGCCTCGAGGATCTCGTCCTTCGAATACCGGAGCTCGAGCCAGAGCGAACGGAAGACTTCCTTGACCTTGCGCGTGTAGGTGCGCTCGGGCGAGAGGTAGACGTTCTTCACGAGCTGCTGCGTGATCGTGCTGCCGCCTTCGGCGATGCGACGTTCCTTCGCGTTCTCGACGGCGGCGCCGAACATGCGGATCGGATCGATGCCGACGTGCGAGTAGAAGCGCCGGTCCTCGGTCAGCAGCACGGCATCGACCACGTGCCGCGGGATGTCGTCGAGGCGAACGAGCTCGCGATCCTCGCCGCTCTCCGCGAGCGAAGCGAGCAGCGGAGTCTCGAGCACGACTTTTTGGGTCGCCTCGCCGTTCAGCGTGAGTGTCGCGAGCGCACCGTTCGCGCCGAGCGTGCCCGCAATCAGCGCTTCGGGCGGCGGTGCGCCGGGATACGCGAGGCGCCGAGCGCGCAGCTCGAACTTGCTCTTGGCCGGACGAAACTGGCCGGGCGCGAGCTCCGCGCCGCTCGCAGCCTGATAACCAGCCGCGCGGAGGTGCTTCTCGATGCGCGCGAGCGAAACGTGCGCGCCCGGGGCGAGCCCGAGCGAGCGGCCGTAGACGCGCGTCGGCACCGGCAGCACCTGCTCCGCCAAGCGCGGCCGCGAACCGAGCGAGCACGAGAGCGCGTGGCCGAGCGCGCAGAGCGCGAGCGTTGCAGCTTGCCGCCCCTTCACTGCGTGCCTTGCGTGCGGCGCTCTTCCTCTTCCCACCACGCATCGGCGCCGCGCTGTCGGCGCTCGCGCTGTTCTTGGCGAAGCTCATCGCGCGTCGGCTCGCGCGGCGGCTCGGCCTCGGCCTCGTCGTCGCCGAGCCAGCGCTCGAGCAAATCGACGATGTCCGCTGCGCCGCGCAGCGCGTCGCCCGGCGCCCGGTCGCCGGGCGTCTGCGGTGCCTCGCGCGGCATCGGCGCTGCCGCCGCGCGCACCTCGCCACGCGCGACGCGCTCGCGATAGGCCAGCGCGCGCGCGGCCTCGTCGGACCGCAGCTTCTCCGCCTCGGCGAGCTCTGCAGGATTCCAGCTCTCCGCTAGCGCGATCCGCGGCGCGAACAGGAAGGCGGCGAGCAGCGCGTGGCGGATCAACCGCGCGTTCACGCCGCGACCTCGATCCAGTGCGCGAGCCGGCCCGCGGCAGCGCCGTCGCGCCGAAAAGAGTGGAAGCGCGCGGCGTCGCAGTGCGTGCAGGCGCGCGCCGCGGCTCCGATCGCGCTCGGCGCCACGCCTGCACGCGCGAGTGCGAGCTGCGCGAGCAGGCCGAGATCGAGGCGCGCGTGCTCGGGCCGCGTCGGCGCGAGCGCGCACTCGAGCAGTGCGCCGTAGCGCGCGCGCAAAGGGCTCAGCACGGGCTCGTCCACTTCGTAACAACAGCCTCCGATGCACGGGCCGATCGCCGCAATGATCTCGGCGCCCGGCGCGAAACGCGCGAGCTCGCCGAGCGCGCTCTCGATCACGCCTGCCGCGAACCCGCGCCAGCCCGCGTGCACGGCGCCGACTACGCCCTTCGCCGCGATCAGGATCGGCACGCAGTCTGCGGTGATGACGCCGACGCGCACGCCGCGCTCGCGCGCGAGCACGGCGTCGGCGTCGCCGAGCTCGTTCGCGGCGCTCGCCCACACGACGCGCGCACCGTGCACCTGGCGCGGGCGGCGCAGCGCGAGCTCCGCGCTCGTGCGCAGGCCGAAGCCGTGCGCGAACCCGCGCGCGGCGAGCACGGGATCGCGCAGGAAGCTCGCGCCGTCATCCCGCACGGCGCGGCTCCGCGCTCGCGAGCACTTCCTCGAGCGCGACCAGATCGGCGGGCAGCGGCGCTTCGAAGCGCAGCGTCTCACCGGTCGTCGGGTGTACGAAGCCGAGTAGGGCGGCGTGCAGGGCGGGGCGACTGAGCGCGCGCGCGAACGCGCCGCCGGCGGCTTGGCCGTAGGTCTCGTCGCCCAGCAGCGGCAGATTGTGCGCCGCGAGATGCACGCGAATCTGATGCGTGCGGCCGGTCTCGGGGCGGATCTCGAGCTTGACCGCGCCACTCTTCGGGAAGCGCCGCAGCACGCGCCATCGCGTGGCCGCCGCGCGTCCACGCTTCGTCACAATGCTCATGCGCTTGCGATCGCTCGGGTGCCGCCCGATCGCGCGCTCGATGCGCCCTTCGTCTTGGGCCGGCGCCCCGCGTGCGAACGCCACATACACGCGCTCGATCGTGTGATCGTGAAATTGCTGCGAGAGCGCGAGGTGCGCGGCGTCGGTCTTGGCGACGACCATCACTCCCGACGTGCCGCGATCGAGGCGATGCACGATGCCGGGCCGCGCGACGCCGCCGATGCCGGCGAGATCGCGCACGTGATGCAGCAGCGCGTTCACGAGCGTGCCTTGTGAATGCCCGGGCGCCGGGTGCACGACGAGGCCCGCGGGCTTGTCGATCACGACGAGCGCTTCGTCCTGATGCAAGATTGTTAGGGGGATCGACTCGGGCGCGAGCTCGCTCGGCGTCGCATCGGGCGGGTCCGCGAACACGCGGTCGCCGGCTGCGAGCTTCTGGCTCGCGCGGCCCGGCGCGTCGTTCACGCGCACGCGCGCGTCTTCGATCCAGCGCTGCGCTTGGGCGCGCGCGATGCCGGCGAGCGTCGCCAGCGCGCGATCGAGGCGCTCGCCGGCGTGCGCCTCACTCACCACGAACTCGGTGCTCACCGGCATGCGCCTCGCTCACCACGAAGTGGGCGCCCGCCGCGATGCGCCTCACTCAGCACGAACTCGGTGCTCACCGGCATGCGCCTCGCTCACCACGAAGTGGGCGCCCGCC
>JANNKN010000845.1:0-14016 GCA_031396315.1 Deltaproteobacteria bacterium | reverse complement strand
GGGAAGGGAAGAGAAGAGGAGGAGTGCGACGTGGGGAGGCTTTCCGGTCGGCGAGCGATTATTACGGGCGCGGGTAGCGGCATCGGGCGCGCGAGCGCGCTGCGCTTTGCGGAAGAGGGCGCGCGGGTGCTCGCGGTGGATCTCTCCGAGAGTGGTGCGCAGGAGACGGTCGCTTTGATTGCGCGCGCGGGCGGGTCGGCGGAGGCGGTGACGGCGGATGTTGCGGATGACGCGACGGTGGCGGCTCTCGTTGCGAAGTGCGTTCGCGATTGGGGCGGGCTCGAGGTCGTGTATGCGAATGCGGGGGTGTCGGGGGCGCCGAAGACGATTCTCGAGCTCGAGGTGGACGACTGGCTGCCGGTGTTGCGCGTCAACCTGATCGGGCCGTTCCTGGCGATCAAGCATGCGGGGCGCGTGATGGTGGCGGCGGGGCGCGGGTCGATCGTCTGCACCGCTTCCGTCGCGGGCCTGAGAAGTGGTGCGGGCGGGACGCCCTATAGCGCCAGCAAGGCGGGCGTCGTGAGCCTCGTGCAGACGGCGGCTTATCAGCTTGCGACGACGGGTGTGCGTGTGAACGCGATCTGCCCTGGGCTGATCGAGACGGGCATGACGAAGCCGATCTACGACGGCGCGCGCGCGGTCGGCAAGCAGCACAAGATCGGGCAGTTGAATCCGCTGCGGCGCGGCGGGCAGCCGAGCGAGATCGCGGCAATGGCGGCGTTCCTCGCGAGTGACGATGCCAGCTACGTGAACGGCCAGGCATTCGCGGTGGATGGCGGGCTCAGCGCGTCCCATCCTTACGTCCCCGGGAAACTCGCCTAGCGAGGCTCCGCAAGCCGCGCGGCGAGCACGGCCGCGTCGGGCGGGGCGGCGAGCGCGTCGGCTTCACGCGCGACGGGTGCGGCGCCGATCAGCGGCGCGATCGCGGGCGCCAGCGCTCGTAACACCTCGAGCGGGAGCGCACTGGTGAAGTGGTATTCGGCGGCGCTCGGCCCCGCGACGTAGGCGGTGACGACACCGAAGTGCCGATCGCCAAGCATGAACGCGAACACTGCCGAGCGATTGAGCACGCGCTCGCTGGTCTGGGCGCCACTGCGGGCGAACGTCTTCGCGCGGTGATCCCCAGTGCCCGTCTTGCCAGCGATCGCGATCCGCGCGCCATCCGGCGCCGCGAACGTGTTTGCGACGCGGCGTGCAGTTCCATTCGCGACCACTTCGTGCAGCGCGGTGCGCACGGCGCGGGCAACGTCCTCGTTCAGCACGCGTCGCGGAGCCAATCGCTCGGGGCTGAAGCTCGTCTCGTACGGAGTCTGCCGCGCGAACACGAGCGTCTCGACGCGCCGCTCGGGCAACCGCATGCCGCCAGCGGCGAGAATGCCCATCAACTCGGCGAGCGCGGCGGGCCGATCGGCCGAGGTGCCGATCGCTGTCGCGTACGACGCGACCAGCGAGTCGAACGGGGACCCGAGCCGCGCCCAGCGCGCGTGAATGCGCACGAAGGCGTCCCGCTCGCGCAGCTCGCGGAGGCGCCGCTCTTGCGCGCGCTCGTTCCGGGTCTTGAAGAGCCACGCGGTCGCCTCGGCGCGCGCCGGCTCGCTTGCGGCGAGTAGCTCGCTACGCGACGCGCCGGGGTTCGCCCAAAGCTGCGCGGCGAGCCAGAGCTCGAGCGGCTCCACGCGCGCGATCCAGGCGCGGTCGGCGAGGCCGAGTGCCTGCGGCGTGAGCGTCGTGTAGAGGTGCTCGAGCGTGGATGCATCGAGCGCCGCGGCGCTCGGCGCATATTGCGAGAGCGTCGCCGCGAACCACGCGCCATCGCCTGCCGGGTTGAGCGTGCGCAGAATCGCGGCGACGCGGCGCGGCGTCGCTGCGCGCCGCGCGACGAGGTCGCCGAGGATCTGCTCGCGCGCTGCGCCTTCCCATTCGCGCAGCGCCTTCGTGAGCCGTGCGCGTCCCTCCTGGTCCGCGTAGCGACGCAGCGCGGCGTCCCGCGCCTCGGGCGTTTCGGAGAGCGCGAGCTGTGCGCTCTCGTAACGCACGATCTCCCGCATCATGCGCACGAACGGCAGGTTCACCGAGCGCCGAAACGCTTCGCGCGCACTCACGACGCGCGCGTCGTCGCCCGCATCGAAGTTCGCGAAGTGGTGGATGCCGCCGCCGGTGACGAAGGCCTCGTGCGGGCTCGCGGAGTAGCGGCGCTCGAGCGCGGCATCGAGCAGCGTGCGGAGCGGCAGCGCGGGCTCGGCGACGAGCTGCTCGAGCACGAACCGCGTGAGCGGATCGGGGGCAGCGCCCGAGGCGGCGAGCCGCGCGCTCAACACTTCCGCGCTTTCGCTCACGTGCGCGGCGTGGAGCTCGGCGACGATCTCGAGGTAGCTGACGAGGGTCCGCAGCTTCGCCGTCGAGCCCAGATCGAGCTTGATGCCGTCATTCACGTCGAGCTCCGTGCCGAGGCTGTCGGCGTGGATGCGCAGCGCGTTGCCCGCAGGCGTCTGCTCGTACAGTGTGATCGCGTACACCACGCGCGACGGGTCGCCGCTCGCGAGCGCGTTCTTCTGGCGTAAGCCGAGCGCGTCGATCGCCGGAGGGCTCGCGAGCTCGCGCAACCGGCGCGTCACCTCGGCCTGCGCATTCGCGTCGAGCGTCGTCGCGACGCTCAAATCGAGGCGGTCGAGCTCGTAGGGCGAGGCGCCGAGCGTCGCACCGAGCCACGCGCGCATGCGCGCGACGCCCTTGTCCGCGGCGACCCGCTCCATGTCGCGCTTGGCGGGCGCGATGCGCAGCTCCGCAGCGAGCGCCGCATCGCGTAGCTCGGATGTGATGATTCCAGCTTGCGCCAGGCGCCGCAGGTATTGCGCGGTGAGATCGCCGAGTGCGCGCTCGTCGCCGCGCAGCAAGCCCGTGGGCCGGCGCGCAGACAGCAGCAGCGAGAGCGTCTGGCGATAGGCCAGCCCGAGCGCGGCCGACTCGTCGGTGCTGCGTGGCGGCGTGCGCAGCCGTGCGAACACGAGCGCCGGGTCGGCTCCATAATAAGCGCGCAGCCCGTCGCCGATCCCGAACACCTCCCCCCACTCCGGCGTCGCCGAGAGCGGCAGCGTGTTCACATAGGTCGTTGCAAGGCTTCGCCGCAGTGAAGTGGTGTCGCGACCCGCGGCGTAGGCGCGCACCGTCGCCGATGCGATCTGGCGCAGCTTCTCGTGCGGGCTCTCGGTGAGGCCACGCGGCGAGTGGCGATACTTCTCGATCTGCGTCGCGAGCGTGCTGCCTCCGGGCACATTGCCGCTCGCGCCGAGGCTTTGGCCTCCCAGGTCGAGCGCCGCGCGCGCGAGCCGGTCCCACTCGACTGCCGGGTTCGAATACGGCCGACTCGCATCGAGCAGCTCGCGGTTTTCGACAAAGAGCAGGCTTCGCACCAACAACTCCGGCATCGCCTCGAAGCTCTCGAAGCGGAAGCCGGGATCTTCGAACGCGAGCAGCGTGACACCGCGGGCGTCCAGCATGCGCAAACCGGCAGCGTCCTTTTCGCGATAAGGCGGAGTCAGGCCGCGCGCGGCAGCGTCGCGAAGTGCTGGCGCGAAGCGTGCCTGTTCATCGATCTGGAAGCCGCTCGCCCAGAGTCGTTCGGTGAACGAGGGAATGCGCGTGTAGCCGAGCCGCAAATCGTACGGGCCGCTGGCCGGGTAGATCGCCGAGCGGTTCGCGCCGGCTTCGACTCGGTAGGTCAGGGTGCTCGCCCAGCGTGAAAGCCAGAGCGACTCGAGCGCGGACGTGCGCAGTTCGTAGGCGGCCGCGGCCAAGCTGCCGGACGCGACGAGCGCGATCGTGAGCCAGCGCGGCGGACGCCAGCCCCGCCGCGCGGCGGCGGGTGCGTCGGCGACGAGAATCGGTTGTGTGCTGGCGGACATGTGCGCTTCCGGCAATGCGATGCGGAGAGTCTCGAACCTGGAACCCACGCGGTGCGCGGGCGTCGCGCGCGGCAGGCCTGCCAGCCGGTGAGTGGCCCCCACACCGAAGAAGGTTCCGCCCGACGGCAGCGCGAGGGAGACCCCCGCGCTGAGGCGGAGACGCGCGCAGCGGCAGCGAAATTCGCGCGCGAACGCCGACCGAGTCGCGCTACTCGCCGCCGTCCTTCGGGGCCAAGCGCTCGTAGGGCGAGCCGCTGAAGTCCGTCGTCAAGTGGAACCCGTTCCACGGCGTGAGCCCGCGGTGCTTGCCGGGCTCGATCAGGCGGAACTTCTGGAACTGCGCGCCGCCGTCGACCTTGATCGTCTCGCCCGTGATGAACGCGGCCGCTGGAGAGAGGAGGAACACGATCGCCGCGGAGACCTCGCTCTCCGTGCCGAAGCGTGCCGCGGGCTGATTGAAGGCGTCGTCGGCGGTGCGCCGCTGCACGTCGGGCGTGTACGTGAGCATGCCGTTCGAGAGGATCGTGCCCGGCGCGATGCAGTTGACGCGAACATCCGAGCGCGCCCACTCCATCGACATGGTGAAGGTCATGTTCTCGATGCCAGCGCGCGCGGCCGACATATGGCCCATGCCCGGATAGCCGGTCCAGATGTCTGCGAGCATGTTCACGATCGCGCCGCCGTGCTCTTGCATCCAGGCGCGGTAGGCGGCGCGCGAGACCAAATAAGTCCCGTTGAGATTGAGATCGATTACGGTGCGCCAACCGTTTGGCGACATCTCGGCGAGCTTTGCTACGAACTGCCCGCCCGCATTGTTGACGAGCCCGTCGAGGCGTCCATGGCGCTCGAGCACGGTCGCGATCATTGCGTCGATCGCCCGCTCGTCGCGGATGTTCACCGAGGCCGTACTGCACTTCCCGCCCGCCTCGGCGATTTCAGCGGCCACTCTCTCGAGCAGCTCTGCGCGGCGCGCGGCGATCACCACCTGCGCGCCGAGCGCGGCGAGCTCATGCGCCGTGCAGCGCCCGAGGCCAGTGCCACCGCCCGTCACGAGGATCGTCTTGCCCTCGAACAAGCCCGGTCGAAAGACTGAGTCGAAGCTTTTCGCCATCTGGCGCTCCTGAACGCCCTAATTGGCGGGCGATGGGCGAACGCCGCGAGCCGTCAGCTCTGCGCGAAGCTGGGCGTGGCGCGAGGCCGTAATGGGGTAGTTCCACACGAGCAGCAGTCCGATCAGATAGAGCAGCATCGGGCCGGCGGAATAGAAGATGCGCAGGCCGAGCAGCTCGGCGGGGCCGTTCGTGCCCTGCGTCTGGAAGCCGATCAACGCGAGCGTGCCGAACGCGAGGAACTGGCCGAGCGCCGTAATCAGCTTTACCGCGAGCGACCAGGCGGCGAAGAACAGGCCGGCGCGATCCTCGCCGCTCTCGAGCGCGTCGAGATCCACGACGTCGGCCTTCATCGAAGCCGGCAGCGCGTTGAGGGCGCCCGAGCCTACGCCCGAGATCACGAGGATCGTGAGCATCAACGGCATGTCGCCTTTGCCGACGAGCATGTAGAGCGAGGTGGCTGCGACCATCACCGCCATGCCGCACATCCACGCACGGTGCTTCTCGAGCCGGCGGGCGAGGGCGCCCCAGAGCACGATGCCGAGCATCACGCACGGCACGTAGATCACGAGGCTCGAGGCGCTGGATGCCTCCGCTTGCACGACGTGCTTCATGAAGAACGGAAACATCACGCCCTGGAGCGCCGGCCCGAGTCCGACGATCGTGAAGGCGAGCAGCAAGCGCCGGAAGGGGCCATTACGGAGCATCACGCCGAGCCCGCGCAGGAAGGGCACCGCGGCGCCGCTCGTGCCGCGATCGGGAACGATCGCGACGGCGGCGATCACGAAGATCGGGAGCATCCAGACCGTGTATCGCGCGACGAGGTCGAGCACTTCGCCGGGCTTGCCGCCGAAGCCGAAGGCCTGCTGCCAGCCCGCTGCGACGAGCAGCGCGAGCCAGAATCCGCCGGAGCCCGCGAAGGTTCTCACGGTCGTGATGCGCGTGCGTTCGTGATAATCCGGCGAGAGCTCCGCGCCCCAGGCGTAATAGGGAATGTTGATCATCGAGAAGCCCAGCCAGAACAGGATCATCCAGGTCGCGAAGTAGCTGGCGTCCACGCTTGCTGGCGGGAGAAAGAGGCGCCACACCGCAATCAAAAAAATCGGCGCGCCCGCCGCGACCCACGTCTTGCGGCGGCCGAAGCGGCTGCGGGTGCGATCGGAGAGCAGGCCGACGGCGGGGTCGATCGCGACATCGAGCAACCTCGCAACCATCACGATCCAGGCCACATCGCCGAGGCTCACGCCCAGCTCCGCGTAACGGAAGCCGAGGAAGAGCGTCAGCATGTTGAGCGCGCCGCCCACGGGCAGCTCGATCAGCGAGTACGCGAGCAATTGCCGCAGTGGCACGCGGCCGACGGCTTCGGCGTTCGCGGCGCGCACTTCCCCGTTTCGCTCGGCACTCCGCTCAGCGCTCATTCGCGCATCCTACTACGACCCGATCTCGCGCGGAGATAGACTCGACGCTCGCCTGGAGGCTTCGCATGCGCCGCGTGTTCGCACTCGCCCTGATGGCTGTCGCGCTGTCGGCGACGGCGCCCGCGTTCGCGCAGGAAGCGACCGCCGCGCGCTTGCCCACGATCGACGCCGACGTCACGGAGCGCGCGCCCGTCGAAGTGCCGCCGCCCTCGCCCGAAGCGGCGCGTTATTACAGAACGGGGCATTTCGTCTGGGCGGCGGGCATCGCATTCGGTGTTGCGGTGCCCGCGTTCATTCTTTGGAGCGGCATCGCGGTCGCGCTGCGCTCGCGCATCGAGCGCCTCACACGATTTTGGCCGCTCGTCGCGGCGCTGTTCTTCGCCGCGTACTCCGCTCTCGAGTGGCTGCTCGCGTTGCCGTTCGCTTACTACGTGGAGTTTGCGCGCCAGCACGCCTATGGCATGTCCAACCAGAGCGTCGCGCAGTGGTTGCAAGAGGGCGCGATCGGCCTCGCCGTTTCGATCGGAATCGGTGCGCTGTTCATCTGGGTTCCGCTGCTGTTGATCCGGCGCCTCCCGCGCGCATGGTGGCTCGTGACGGGCGCACTGTGCGTGCCGTTCTTGTTCCTGATGATGCTCGTCAAGCCCGTCTGGATCGACCCGCTCACCGACGACTTTTCTGCACTGCAGGATGTGCAGATGGAGGAGCGCATCCTCGCGCTCGCGGAGCGCGCCGGTATCGAAGGCGCGCGCGTCTACGAGATCGAGAAAAGTGCGGACACGAACCGCGTGAACGCGTACGTGACCGGCTTCGGCGCGACCCAGCGCATCGTGTTGTGGGACACGCTGCTCGCGAAGCTCTCGCCGGAGCAGGTGCTGATCGTGATGGGCCACGAGATGGGGCACTACGTGCTGCGTCACGTCGTGATCGGCATCTGCGTGTACTCCGCGATTCTCACGCTCGCGCTCGGGCTGATTCATCTCGTTGCGAGCGCGGTGATCGCGCGGCGCGGCGCAGGGCTCGGGCTGCGCGGGCTCACGGATCCCGCGGTGCTGCCGCTCTTGCTCGCGATCGCGGGCGTCGTGCAGGTCGCGCTGATGCCCGCGGCATTTGCGTTCTCGCGTCGGCAAGAGCACGAAGCGGATCGCTTTACGCTCGAGCTCACGCGCGACAATCGCGCCTGTGCGAGCGCGTTCGTCGCGATGCAGGGCACCAACCTCGGCTTTCCGCGCCCAGATGCCTGGGTCGTCTGGCTGCGCAGCTCGCACCCACCGCTCGGCGCGCGCGCGGACTTCTGTAACACCTACCGGCCGTGGGAGAAGGACGAGCCGCTCCGCTACGAGCACTTGTTTCGCGAGTGATCTCGCGCGCGATTCGCGCAGCGTAGCCGTGATACCGTAAGCGCATGAACGACTCGAACCGCGCCTTCATCGACGAGCTGGTCGCCGAGATCCGCGCCCGCCGCAGCTTCGGCGGCCACCCGCTCTGGCATGCGATCGCTGCCGGTAAGGTCACGCGTGCGGGCCTGCAGATCTTCGCGCGCCAGTTCTATTTGCAGGTGAACGAGTTCCCGCGCGCCGTCTCCGCGCTGCACGCCAGCTGCCCCTACCCGGACCTGCGCGGCGAGCTCGCGGAGAGCGTCTACGAAGAGGAAACCGGGCGGATCTCGGGCTGCAATCTCCCGCACCCGCGCCTGTTCGGGCTGTTTGCGAGCGCGGTCGGCGTGCCGTGGGAGGAGCTCGTTGCGAGCGAGCCGCTGCCCTCGACCGCGGCGCTGATCCACTGGTTCGAGAATTCGACGCGCAATCGCCCGTTCTTGGAAGGCGCGGCCGCGATCCAGCTCTCGGCGGAGGGGCAGGTGCCCGGTGCGTTCGGGCCCTTCGCTCGCGCACTCGAGAAGCATTATGGGCTCTCGCGGGAGGCCGTCTCGTTCTGGGACGTGCACGAGATCGCCGACCGCGAGCATGCCGACGTGGGCGATCACGCGGTCGGGCGTCACGCGAACGGCGAGGAAGTGCGCGCGCGAATCCGCGCGGCGGTGCGGCAGTCGCTCGGCGCGTGGTGGGGATTCTTCGACGGCATCGAGCGGGAGGTGGCCCGTGCGGCGTGAGGCCTGGGTGCGGACCGCGGCGGCGCTCTCGCTCGCGCTCGCAGCAGCCGGCGCGCGCGCGATGCCTGGCGCCGTGCCCGTTCAGGAGGCGGCGTTGATCCGGGCGGTCATCGGGAACGAGACCGTCGTCGGCGAGACGCACAAGCTGAGCGAGATCCCGTGCGCCTCGGAGAGTGCGCGTGCCCCCGAGTGCCGGCTCGACGCCGAGTTTGCTCGCGGAATCGCGCACGGGAACGCTCGCCGCGGCCATCTCTACTGTCGCGCGCTCGACCTGCCTTGGGAGCGCTGCGTGCGCCGCCGCGAGCTGCAGCGGCGCATCTTCCACCGCTTCCCCGCGGTGATGTTCTCGCGCCCCGCGTTCTCGTCGGACGGCAAGAGCGCCGTCGTCTATCGGACCCGGTACTCGTCTCCCGATCACGGCCAGCACACGTGGGTGTTCCTGACGCGCGCCGGAGCCGACCAGCCGTGGAAGGTCGCGCTCGAGCAGCAAGTCTCGAGCTTCTGAGCCCATCGGCGCAGGGAGAGCGACGCGCGACTGTGCGCGAGGTCTCGAACGCAGCCTCGTGCGCGCGGTAGGATCGCGTTCCGTCGAGCGCTGCGGCTGACGCGCTCGCGACGAAGGAGCGCGCCATGCCCGGACCGCTGGACGGAATTCGCGTCGTCGAGGTCGCCCAGGAGATCCAGGGCCCGTACGCGGCGATGCACCTCGCTGACCTCGGCGCCGAAGTCATCAAGGTCGAGACGCCGAAGATCGGCGACCTCTCGCGCCACATGAAGATCAAGCTGATCGCCGGCGAGAGCGCGAAGAACGCCGAGTTCAGTCACTACTTCTTGGCGATGAATCGCGGCAAGAAAAGCATCACGGTCGACCTGAAGCACCCCGGCGGCAAGGACGTGCTGTGGCGCCTAATTGATCGCGCCGACGTGCTCGTCACGAACTATCGCCCCGGCGTGTTCGATCGCCTCGGCTTCGGCTGGGATGCACTCCACGCGCGAAACCCGCGGCTGGTGTTCGCACAGGGCTCGTCGTGGGGGCCGCGCGGGCCGTGGAGGACGCGTCCGAGCCGCGACACGCTGGCGCAGGCGGTGGGCGGTTTGATGGCGAAGACGGGTCCCGAGCACGGGGGTCCGCACGCGGCCGGCGCGCTCGTCGCCGATCACTCCGGTGCGCTCACGCTGCTCTCCGGAATCCTCGCCGCGCTATTTGCGCGCGAGCGCATCGGGAAAGGTCAACGCGTCGACGTCTCGATCTACGGCACGGTGCTCGCGCTCCAGCCGATGGAGCTGAACTTCACGTCGTTATCAGGGCTCGAGACGCCGCGCGCGGGCCGTGGGCACCAGTTTCTCCACGGCGTTTGGGGCGCGTTCGCGACGCAGGACGGCCACATCTGCCTCGCGGGCGTGGACGACAAGCGCTGGCCCGCATTCTGCGAAGTGCTCGGCATCCAGCGGCTGCGCGACGACCCCGCGCACGACAACGTGACGCGGAACTATCACGGCCAAGCCACCTCGGACGTGCTCGACGAGATCTTCCCGACACGCACCACTGCCGACTGGATGGAGCGCCTCACCGCGATCGACGTGCTGGCGGCGCCGGTCGCCAGCTATCAGGAGATCCTCGCGAGCGAGCAGGCCGCGGTGAACGGTTACCTGGCGGAGATGGATCACCCCGAGCTGGGAAAGATTAGGGTCGTCGGCTCGCCGATCGGGCTTTCTGAGACACCCGTCACAGTATCGGGCCCGCCTCCCGAGCTCGGGCAGAACACCGAGGAGATCCTGCTCGACGCCGGATTCAGCTGGGAAGAGGTGGAGGCCTTGCGCGGCAACGGCGCGACGTGAAGCTGTAGCCCCAACGAACTGGGGGGTGAGATGAAGATCGCGCGCGTTTCTCGGGGCTTCGGGATCGGGCTGCTCGTCGGCCTACTTGTTACGGCGGGTTGCGCCTCGTCCGGCAGCTCGAGCGGATCGAACGATGGCAGCGACAGCGGCGGCTCCGCCGAAGCCACGCGCGGCGACGCGACCTACTCGCAAGACACCGTGCTGCGTCAGGCCGAGGGCGTATTCGGCGACGGTGCCGAAGGCATCGGCGACCTGATCGAGCGCGTCTTCAAGCGCTACGGCAAGCCGAACGCCGTCATCCGCGGCGAAGAGGGCGGTGGCGCGCTGGTCGCGGGCGTGCGTTACGGCAAGGGCCAGCTCTTCTTCGCGGGCGGCGGCGCACGCAAGATCTACTGGCAGAGCCCGTCGATCGGCTTCGACGCCGGCGGCAACGCCTCGAAGACCTTCGTCATGATCTACAACCTGCGAAGCACGCAGGATCTCTTCCAGCGCTACCCCGCCGTCGACGGCAGCCTCTACTTCATTGGCGGCGCCGGCCTCAACTACAACCAGATCGACGACACCGTGCTCGCCGTGATCCGCGTCGGGGTCGGCTGGAGAGCCGGCGTCAGCGTCGGCTACCTGAAGTTCACGCCGAAGGCGAGCGTGAATCCATTCTGAGGCGGTGAGCAGATCGGCGAAGCCGCCGCTTTCTACTCGAACCCTCTCTTCAACAGCATCAGCGTGTCGTACTCGAGCTCCGCCACGCGCCGCCCCGAGGCTGCGAGCACGATCGATGGCACGGACCCATCGAGGTGTTGCTTCGCTTGCCCCGCGAGCCCGAGGCCCCAGCGCAGGGTGCCCTGCGCCTTCCACCATTGGAAGCGCGCCTCGTTCCACTCGCCTCCCGCTTCCTGATAACCCGCGCGGAAGTCGTCGCGCGTGCCGAAGCCGCCCACTTCGAGCGAGTCGTTGCGGAAGCGCCACATGCGCTGCACCACCCAGCCGGCGTCTTCCATCGGGTCGCCGAGATGGCAACCTTCCCAATCGAGCGACGCGCGCAGCCCGTCGGCGCCGACGATTAGGTTGCCGTTGCGGAAATCGCCGTGGACGACGGTGATGCGCCGCGGCGCTGGCGGAATGTTTCGCTTCAGCCAGTTGAAGCAGAGCGCGAACGCGGGCGACGGCTGAAGCAGCTCGCCGATCGAGCGCTCCGAGATCGCGAGTGCCGCCTCGAGCGGGTGGCCGTTCGGGCGCAGCACGAGCGGGTGCGCGTTCGCGGCGTCCGCCGCGTGGAGCTTCGCGAGCGCGGCGCCGCATTGGCGTGCGAGCTTGGCGCCGAGCCCTGGCGTTTTCTCTACCAGCCGTAACACCTGGCGCGGGATCGTCTCGCCCGCGATGCGGGAGGTCACGAAGAACGGACCGCCGACGAACGCATTGTCGTCGCACGCGGCGTGTACGTGCGGCACGGGCATGCCCGCGGCTTCGGCGAGCCGCAGGTTCGAGGCCTCCACCTCGATCGGCACGAGCTGCATCGCGGCGAACGGCACGATCGTCGCGACGAGGCCGGTGCGCTCGTTGCCGGAGACCGCGTCGAAGAGCACGTTGCGCCGCCGCGCGCCGGCGGAGGCCAGCTCCATGTTCTCGATCGCGACGGGCTTGCTCCACTTCTGCGACAGAAACGCCGCGAGCCCCTTCGCGGTCTGGTCGAGGACGCTCATCCCAGCTGCTCCCCGGAGAAGTCGTAGTCGTCGTGGCCGGGCTTCGCGATCGCGAGTTTGCCGCGCACGATCTCGAGCAGCGCCGGGAACGCGCGCCGCTCGAGCGCTGCGTCGTGGCCGGCGGCGAGGCGCGCGACGAGGGCGGCGTTGAGCGTGCGCGCGTCGCGCCCGCCCGCGGGCTCGCCTAACACTTGTGCAAGCAGCGCGATCTCGCGCGCCTCGTGCGCCGCGCCGAGCGACGCCTCGCGCTCGAGGATGCGGCACAAGTTGCCCGCGACGCGCACCTGGTGCTGCAGGCCGCCCTTCGTGGCGGCGAGCACGTCGCCCTCGAGCAGATCCGCGATCGTGGCGAGCAGCTCGCTCGCGGTGGGTCGATCCTGCATGCGTGACTCGGCTCCTGCGAAGAGAGCGCAGGATATCGCCGGAATGCGCCCGGTCTCGACCGTTCCGTCCCCTCGTACGCACCGGGGTCAGACCCCGGCTGCGTACGAAGGGTTGCGCGCGGCTCAGCGCAGCGCCGGCATTACCTCGGCTGCGAGTCGCTGCACCGCGGCGCCGGCTTCCTTGGCGTCGACGCCCGCGGTAGGGCCGATCAGCACGAGCTTCGAGAGACCGAGCGCGATCAGCTCGCGCAGCCGCGCGATGCACGCAGCCGGCGGGCCTACCACCGCGAAGCGATCCACGAATGCGGGTGACAGCAGCCCCGCCTGCGCGGAGTCGCCGCGCGTGTGCTGCGTCATGTGGTAGCCGCGGTGCAGCTCGGCGAGCACCGCGCGCTGCTCGTCGCTCGCTGGGCCGGCGACGCTGCCGTGCATCACCGAGAAGCGCGCGAAGGTGCTGAGCCCGCCGCGCACCAGCGTTCGCGCGACCGCAATGTCGGGGTGCGTCGCGACGTTCACGAACGCGCCGATGCGCAGCGCCGCCGGATCGCGACCCGCTGCGCGCGCCGCCTCGCGCGTCTGCGCGATTCCCCACGCGATGCGCTCGGGGTCCGCACCCACCGCGAGCAGCACGCCGTCGGCGTGGCGCGCCGCCGCCCTAATCACTCGGGGACCCGTGCACGCCACTTCGACCGGGACCTTGGCCAGATCGCGCGGCAGCGAGTGAAGCTTGCTCGTCTTCGGCGAATCTGCGAGGCCGAGCGTCGCCACGGGCGGCGCCGCGCGCTCGTCGAAGCTCATCTGCTCGAATGGCAGCGCCTCGCCGCGTAGGTAAGCCTGCAGCTCTGCGAGGTACCGCTCGAGCACGGCGACGCGCGCCGGCGCGCGGCCGAGATGCGCGAGCGCGGAATCGCCGCGTCCGATCCCCAACACCGCGCGCCCACCCGAGATCGCGTGCACGCTCGCAATCGCCGACGCAGTGGCGGCGGCGACGCGCGTCGCCGGGTTCGTGACGCCAGTCCCGAGCTTGATGCGCTCGGTCTCGCGTCCCGCGAGCGCGAGCGCGACATACGCGTCGCCAGAGAGATTCTGCGAGTCGACGACCGCGAAGCCGTCGAAGCCTGCGCGCTCGGCGCGCTGCGCCTGTGCGCCCGCGGTGCACGCGTCGGCGGCGCCGAGGGTCCAAAGCTCGAGGGAGTCCGTCATTCGTCGCAACTCCGGTTATTCGGGCTCACGTCGCAGCGCTCTGCGCATCGCGAGCCGATCGGCCACTGCGAATCCGTAGAGCAGCGGCGTGAACACGCTGACCAGCGCATAGGCCTACGGAACCGCGCCCGCGGCGATCAGCAGGCGAGTCTCGTTTTGTGTCACTTGCTTCCCAACCCCGCGATCTCTGCATCAGAGAACCCCGCCTCTCGTAACACCTCGGCGGTGTGCTCGCCGAGCTGCGGCACGCCGTGGCGCACGTCGGTGGGAGTCGCGGACTACCGCGGCGGAGAGCGCAGCACGTGCAGCGCGCCCGCGTGCGCGTCGGGCACCTCGACCAGCACGTGACTCG
>JANNKN010000824.1:0-12328 GCA_031396315.1 Deltaproteobacteria bacterium | reverse complement strand
TTTGAGGCGCGCCTCCCGCGGGCGCTTCGCGCTCGGCGGTTGTTGGGCGACTGCGCGCCGGGGCCTCAGCGCTTTTGCGTCATGCGCAGGTACATGCGCACGTCGTCGCGGCTGGCGTCGCGGGCGAGCACGGCGTTCCATTCGGCGATCGCCTCGTCGGTGCGGCCGAGCGTGAAGTAAGTCAGGCCGAGCTGAACGCCGGCGTCGGTGTAGGCGGGATTGGCGCGCAGCGCGCGGCGAAGCTCGGCGAGCGACTGCGCGGCGAGCCCCGCTTCGCGGTAGGTAGCGCCGAGCCGACAGCGGATGTCGAGAAAGCCCGGCGCGCGGTCGAGCGCCTTGCGGTACTCCTCGATCGCCGCGCGCAGGTCTCCGCTCTCGCGATACGCATCGCCGAGTGCGGCGTGCAGGTTCGCGAGCTTGCCGCGCGTCGTGCCGTCGAGCGCCTCGAGCGCCGGCGATCCCGACGCCTTCGCGCGCTCCGCGATCGTCTGCGCGCGCGCGAACTGGCCGCTGCGCTCGTACACACTGCCGAGCGCGACCGCGCACTCGGCGTAGCCGGGATTGATCTCGAGCGCGCGTTCGAAGGCCGCCTGCGCGTCTTCGAGTCGGCCACCGCGCTCGTGCACGAGGCCGACGAAATAGTGCACGTCGGCGTAGCCGGGGTTCGCCGCGAGCACGTGCTCGAATGCGGCGAGCGAGCCGCTCTCGTCACCTGCCTCGAAAAGATGGCGACCGCGCGCGAGCGCCGCGCGTGCCTCCGGCACCATCTGCACGGATCTCGTCATGCGGCCCCGTTCGGAGACGCGTCGCTTGTTATTGCGCCGAGGGGATCTGGTCGCGCGCCGCGTCGGCGATGTTGCTCGCCGGGTAGTTCTCGAGAATCACCTCGAACAGCTCGCGCGCGTCGTCCTCACGATTCATGCGCGAGTAGGCGAGGCCGAGCTTGTAGAGCGCGTCGGCATCCAGGCCGAGCCCGGGGAACTCGTCGATCACCGAGCGATAACGGTTCGCCGCGCTCTGGTATTCGTCGCGCTCGAAGTAGAAATCGCCGACCGTGAGCGCTTGCTTCGCGAGCTTGCGGCGCAGCTTCTTCCAGAGCTCCTCGGCCTCCGAAGTCTCGGCGGCGTTCGGGTAGCGAAGGATCAGCTGATCGAGCGCCGCGACGGCCTCGCGCGTCTGCGTCTGGTCGCGCACCGATTTCTCGGACTGGCGCTCGTGACAGAGCGCGGTCCGAAGCATCGTGTACGGAACCTTCTCGTGGTCCGGGTGAAGCTGCGCGAAGTCGCGGTAGTAGTTGAGCGCTTCATCCCAGCGGTGCTGCGCGAAGTGCGCGTCGGCAATGCGCAGCTCGGCGAGAACCGCATATTCGCTGTACGGGTAGTTGTCGATGATGTCCTGAAACTTGTCGATCGCATCCTGATAGTTCGTGAAGTTGATGCCGAGCATCGACTTCTGCTGATCGAGCTGCGCGACGCCTTCGTCGTACAGCCGATCGGCGGACGGGACTTCGACGATCTCGTCGGTCCCGGTCGAGGCGCAGCCGGCGAGGCTGAGGAGCCCAGCGAGCGCGGCCATGGCGAGCGGCGAGGATCGGAACATCGCGGTCTCCTCCGGTGCGGTTCCGCCAACCTACAAGAGCAGGGGAGGCGAAGCGAGCGGATTTCCGGCGGATCGCTCGCTTGACCGTCGGGTAGCACGACTCCTAGATTGCGGCGCCCAACCGGACCAAGGAGCCCTCGTGCTCGAACACGCTTCCAAGTTTCGTCTCGACCGCCGTCTCCACCAGCGTCGAGGCTTCGTCATGACCGAGGCGGTCGAAAAGGCGCTGAACGCGCTGCCCGATGTTTCGGAGAAAGCCGAAGTGATCGAGTCGCCGCAGCAGAAGGGCTCGGACGCGCCCACGGCAGGAGGCTCGGGCGAGTAACGGCCGTGGGCCGGCGGGAGGCGGGGTGCTGAAGTCGCGCTTCGGCTTCGAGTTCGACGCCACGATCCGCCGCGCCGCGCCGCTGCTCTTCCACCCGCGCGTCCACCCGAACGCGCTCAGCGTGCTCGGAGCCGCGATCTCGCTCGTCGCTGCCGCCGACTTTGCGGGCGGTGAACTGCGCCGGGGCGCCCTGCTCGCGGCGCTCGGTGGCCTCTTCGACCTCACCGATGGGGTGGTCGCCCGGGCGCAGGGCCGGGCCACCCGCTTCGGCGCGTTCCTCGACTCTTCGCTCGACCGGCTCGTCGATCTCGCGCTGCTGTTCGGCCTCGCGCTGCACTACGCACAGGCCGGGGCGCTGTTCTGGGCCTGGGTCGCCGGTGCGGCGCTCGCCGGCAGCGTGCTCACCTCTTACACCAAGGCGCGCGCTGAGTTCTGGCTCCGCGACTTCAAGGGCGGGCTGTTCGAGCGGGCCGAACGCATCGTGCTTCTGATCGCCGGCGGCGTGCTGGGGCTGATGCCGCTCGCTCTCGCGATCGTCGCCGTCGGCAGCCTGACGACCGCCGTTCAGCGCATCATCATCGCGTACCGGCGACTCGAAGCCGACCCGCAGGAGGCGACGCCATGAGCGATTCCGACACGCGCGGATTCACGTTGGTCGACAAGGGCTCGGACGCCGCCAGTGAGCTCCCGAAGCCCGATTTTTCGGGCTTCCTGATTTCGCTGGGCTCCTCGGCATTCGTCCACATGGGCCTGCTGCCGGATCCGGAAACTGGCAAGACCCGTGCGCCAAATCTCGCGATCGCGCGGCAGACGATCGACATGCTCGAGCTGCTCGAGGAGAAGACGCGGGGGAACCTCACGACGGACGAGGTGACGCTGCTGCGCAACCTGCTGACGGATTTGCGCATGCGCTTCGTGACGGCGACGCGGGGCGCGACCGGCGCGTGAGCCGGCTCGAGCTGCGTGCGCCCGCGAAGCTCAACCTCGGGCTTCGCATCACCGGACGCCGCGCCGACGGGTACCACGAGCTCGAGAGCCTGTTCGTGCCCCTCGAGCTCGCCGATGAGGTTGCGCTCGAGCTCGGCGGGCCGCCGGGCATACGGCTCGAAATCGGCGGGGACGCGGCAGAGGGCGTGCCCGCGGACGCGCGCAATCTCGCGTGGCGGGCCGCCGCGGCGTTCGTGCGCGAGGCCAAGCTCGAGGTCGGGGTCTCGCTCGCGCTCGTGAAGCGCGTGCCGTCACCCGCAGGCCTCGGCGGCGGCTCGAGCGATGCCGGCGCCGTGCTTCGCGGCCTCGCAGCACTCACCCGCGCGTCGATCCCGGCCGCCAGGCTGGCGGTGATCGCGCTCGAGCTCGGTGCCGACGTGCCGTACTTCCTTTCGCCCCAGCCGGCCCTCGTCGAGGGCATCGGCGAGCGCATCACTCCGCTGCTCGGGGTGCCGCGGCTGCAGGTGCTCCTCGCGCACCCCGGGGTAGGCCTCGAAACGAACGCCGTTTACGCCGCCTTCGACGCTGGGGCTTCGTTGACTCCCACCAGCCCCCCTCCTAACTTGCGCGCCCTTCTCGCCCTGCGGGAGGGAGCGGGCGCCGCAAAGGCGCGCTGGCCGAGCTCGCGGGAGCAGCTGCGCGCACTCATCGGGAATGATCTCGAAGCGGCTGCGTCCAGTCTCTCTTCCTCGGTGGCGAAGTTGCGAGAGGAGCTTTCAGCAACGGGCGCACGCGCGGTCGGAATGTCCGGCAGCGGCCCCACGATGTACGCGATCTATGCGAGCGAAGCGGAGGCCGAGCAGGCGCAGCGAGCGATCGCGCGCCGCACCGCGCGGACCTGGGTGACGACAACCACCTGATCAGCGCAGCCTTCTGTGCGATCCGAGCGGCGAGAGCCCGCGAGCGCTGCGAAGATCGAAAGACATTGGGGCGTAGCCAAATGGTAAGGCAGCGGCCTTTGGAGCCGCCTATTGCAGGTTCGAGTCCTGCCGCCCCAGCCAATGCTCTCGCGACTCTTCCCTGAACCCTGTGAGACCCGAGGAGAACGACCGTGGCAGAGAACGCACTCGTCGCCGAAACGCGCGACGGTACCGGCAAGGGCATCGCACGCAGGCTGCGCCAGACAGGGCGAATCCCGGCGATCGTCTACGGACGCAAGCGCGCCACGCAATCGATCACGGTGAGCCCCGATGCGCTGCAAAAGTTGCTGCGCGGCGTCGCCGGCATGAACACGCTGATCGACCTCGACCTTCAGGGCGCGAAGACGACCGTGCTGGTGAAGGGCCTGCAGCGCGATCCGGTGCGCGGCCGCTACTTGCACGCGGACTTCTACGAGATCGACGTCACACAGAAAGTCGTCGTCTCGGTGCCGGTGCACCTCGTCGGTAAGGCCGCGGGCACGGATTTCGGCGGCATTCTCGACCACCCACTGCGCGAGCTGTTGATCGAGTGCCTGCCGCGGGAAATTCCGCAGCGCATCGACGTCGACGTGACCGCACTGCAAGTGAACGACTCGATTCACGTCAGCGATCTGCGCCTCGCCGAGGGTCTCATCGTCAAGACCGACGGCGCGCTCGCGGTCGCGTCGGTGATTCTGCCCGCGGCTGAGGAGGTCGCTCCCGTGGCGGCAGCGGCGGAAGGCGCCCCGGTTGAAGGCGAAGCGGCGGCGGCGGCTCCGGCCGGCGATGCGGCGAAGACGGACGGAAAGGCTGCGCCGAAGGCTGCACCGAAGGCGGAAGCGAAGGGCGGCGACAAGAAGAAGTAGCGGCGGCGCGATGGCGGTTCTCTGCGTGGTTTCGGCTCGCGCGGCGCGCCGCAGCGGTGCCCGGCCGTGAAGCTGATCGTCGGCCTCGGTAACCCCGGGCCGAAGTACGCGGGCACGCGCCACAACGTCGGCGCGCGCGTCGTGAGCGCGCTGGCGGCGGATCTCGGCTCCGCGCTGGCTGAAGACGCGCGCCTCGGCGGGCGCTTCGGAGTCGCGCACATCGCGGAGCTCGAGGTGGGGCTGCTGCTTCCCGAGACCTGGATGAACGCTTCGGGCGGCAGCGTCGCAGCGGCGGTCGCGGCGCTCGGAATCGAGGATCTGACCCGCGATCTGATCATCGTGCTCGACGACGTCGACCTGCCGTTCGGGCGCCTGCGCCTCCGCGCGCGCGGCAGCGACGGCGGCCAACGCGGCCTGCGCGACGTGCTCGCAGCGCTCGGGCGGGACGAGGTGCCGCGGCTTCGCATCGGCGTCGGCCGCGCCGCCAATCCGGCGAGCGAGACCAAGGACTACGTGCTCGAGGCGTTCTCCTCCGAGGAGAACGCGGGACTGCCCGCGCTGCTCGAGCGTGCGTGCGCCGCGTTGCGCTGCTTTGCGACCGCGGGCATCGGAGAGGCGGCAAATCGCTTCAACGGCCCGCCGCTCGCGGATCCGCCCGCCGCGTAGGACCGGGAGGACCGTCAATTGACCGGCCATGGCCGGGCTCAGATCCGCCATCTGAGTCGACAAAGTCTTGATTGTCCCCCGACTGGCCTGGGGGTAGGCTGCACGGGTCATGCAGCTCGACATTCAGCGCATTGAAGCGAACGGGCGGGGTGCGGAGCCGGTCTACCGGCAGATCGCGCTGCAGATTCGCGCGCAAGTCGAGCGCGGCGATCTTGCCGAGCGCGGCGATCTTGCCGAGGGCGACCGCCTTCCGCCGATTCGCACGCTCGCGGCAAAGCTCGGCGTCAACCGCGAGACCGTGAGCAGCGCCTACGAGGAGCTCGCGGCCCAGGGCGTGGTCGATGCGCACGTCGGCCGCGGCACGTTCGTGCGCGGTCGCCGGCCGCGCGGGCTCGCACCGGTCTCGCCCGCGCCCGCGGCGCTCTCGGCGCGCGCCGAGCAGTTGCTCGTGTTCGAGCGCTCGCGCGTCTCGTACGGCGCGGGCCGCGGTGCCGTCGCGTTCCACAAGCTCGTGCCCGACGCGCGCCACTTCCCGGTCGATGCGTTTCGCCGCTCGCTCGTGCGCGCGATGAGCGAGCTCGGTGCCGAGCTGCTCGGTTACGGCGATCCACGCGGTTATCAGGGATTGCGCGTGTTGATCGCGGAGCATCTGCGCGCGAATGGCGTCGTCGTCGGCCCCGATGAGCTCGTGTTGTGTCAGGGCGCGAGCCAAGGCATCGCGCTCGCGCTGCGCCTGTTCGCGGACAGTGGCGAGTCGGTCGCGGTCGAAGAGCCGACTTATCAGAACGCGCTCGCGACGCTGGCTGCGCTCGGACTGCGCGCGGTGCCGGTGCCGATGCGGCGCGGCGGCGCGGATCTCGACGCGCTCGATCGCGCGCTCGCGCGGCCCGAGGTGAAGGCGTTCTACACGATTCCGACGTTTCATAATCCGATGGGCGTCTCGACTCCGCTCGAGCATCGCCGCGAGCTGCTCGCGATCGCCGCGCGCCACGGCAAAGCGGTGATCGAGGACGCCTACGAGATGGATCTGCGCTACGCGGGCCGCGCCGTCGCGTCGCTCGCGGGGCTCGACGACGAGGGGTTGGTCGTGCAGCTGCTCTCGTTCTCGAAGTCATTATTCCCCGGTGTGCGCATCGGCACGATCGTTGCGCGCGGGCGCCATGTCGACGCACTGCTCGCGCTGCGCCACGCCGCGGATCTCGGCGGTGCGTTGCCGCTGCAGGCCGCGCTCGCGGATTTCATGAGCACGGGCGCCTACGAGCGGCACCTCGCGAGTCAGCGCAAGCGGTTGCGCTCGCGGCGCGATGCGCTGATCCAAGCGTTTCGCGCCGAGATGCCCGCCGCTGCGACTTGGACCGAGCCCGAGGGCGGGCTCCAACTCTGGCTCGAGCTGCCCGCGCCGCTCGATTCGCGCGAGCTGTTCGCCGACGCGCTGCGCGCGGGTGTGCTCGTCTCGCCAGGCTTCCAGTTCAATTGCGACGGCCGGCCCTCGCGCGGCTTTCGGCTCTCGATCGGCTCGGTCAACGAAGCGGAGATCGCCCTCGGCGTAGAGCGCTTCGGCAAAGTGATTCGCGAACGGCTCGAGGCAGGCGTCTCGAGCGGGCGCGGCTCGATTCACGTCTAGCGCCCTAATAATGGGCAGGAGGAAACGATGAGCGGAGAGAAGCGGGAAGGCGCGCAGTCCTACGAGCTGAAGGTCGGCCTCGCGGAGATGCTGAAGGGCGGAGTCATCATGGACGTGACGACGCCGGAGCAGGCGAAGATCGCGGAGGATTCCGGCGCAGTCGCGGTGATGGCGCTCGAGCGCGTGCCGGCCGACATCCGCAAGGAAGGCGGCGTCGCGCGCATGGCGCAGATCCAGATCATCGAGGCGATCCAGAAGATCTGCTCGATCCCGGTGATGGCGAAGGTGCGCATCGGGCACTTCGTCGAGGCCCAGGTGCTCGACGCGCTCGGCGTCGACTTCATCGACGAGAGCGAAGTGCTGACGCCGGCCGACGATGCCTTTCACGTGGACAAGCACGCGTTCCGCTCGCCGTTCGTGTGCGGCGCGCGCAATCTCGGTGAAGCGCTGCGCCGCATCGCCGAAGGGGCCGCGATGATCAGGACCAAGGGCGAAGCCGGTAGCGGCAACATCGTCGAAGCCGTGCGCCACCTGCGGCAGCTGAACGGCGACATTCGCGCGATCCAGGCGTTGCGCAGCGACGAGCTGTTCACGAAGGCCAAAGAGCTCGGCTCGGCGATCGACCTGGTCCGCTACGTGCATCAGCACGGCAAGCTGCCGGTGCCGAACTTCGCGGCGGGAGGCATCGCGACGCCCGCCGACGCGGCGCTCTGCATGTCGCTCGGCGCCGAGGCCGTGTTCGTCGGCTCGGGCATCTTCAAGAGCGAGGATCCCGATGCGCGCGCGCGCGCGATCGTGCACGCGACCACGCACTGGAAGGATCCGCAGGAGGTGCTCAATGCCTCGCGCGGCCTCGCGGGCGCGATGGCGGGCCTCGAGATGTCGACGATTCCCGAGAGCGAACGCTTGGCAAATCGGGGCTGGTAGGCCCAGCGTCGATCGTTCCCAGCCGCCACGCGCCGGGCGACCTCACGGGCTGCCCGGCGCATTTCAGCCCGAGGGTGGGCGCATGTACGTCCCCGATCATTTCGCGGAGGCCGATCTCGCAGCGCTCCAGGCGTTGATGCGCGCGCACTCCTTCGCGCTCCTCACGAGCGCGCGTGCGAGCGAAGCGCCGTGCGCGACGCATCTCCCGCTCATCCTCGACCCAGCGCGCGGCGAACTCGGCACGCTGATTGGCCACGTCGCCCGCGCGAACGGGCACTGGCGTCACTTCGACGGCAAGACGCCGGCCCTCGCCGTGTTCTCAGGCCCGCATGTCTACGTCTCGGCGCGTTGGTATCCGACCACGCGCCAGGTGCCGACCTGGAATTACGTCGCGGTGCATGCGACGGGCACGCCGCACATTCTCGACGATCCGGCGCGTGCGTTCGAGCTGCTGCGCAGCCTAATGACCGAGCACGAGAGCGCGCTCCCCGAAGCCGCGCGCGCGCTCGGGAAGGGGCCGCGTGAGCTCGCCGACATCCCGTTCGGGCACCTCGACAAGCTGCTGCGCGGCATCGTCGCGTTCGAGCTGCCGATCGAGCGCATCGAGGGCAAGCGCAAACTCTCGCAGAACAAGAAGCCGAACGAGCGCCGCGCGCTGATTGCGGGCTTGCGCGCAGCCGGTGGTACCGACGCAGCGGCGGTCGCGGACGCAATGCAGGCCGCACTCGACGCGGAGGCGCCGTCGTGACGAAGCGCCCGCGGGTCGGCGTGCTCGCGATTCAGGGTGACACCGAGGCCCACGTGAAGGCGCTCGTGGGCGCCGGCGCGGAGGCCGAGCCGGTGCTGTGGCCGAAGCAGCTAGCGGCGCTCGACGCGCTCGTGCTGCCGGGCGGCGAGAGCACGACGATCGCGAAGGGCCTCGCGCGGCTCGCGCTCTTCGAGCCGCTGCGCGAGCGCATCCGCGGCGGCATGCCGGTGCTCGGCACCTGCGCGGGGGCGATCCTGCTGGCCGCGCGTGTCGAGAACCGTCCCGTCGAGACCCTCGCCGTGCTCGACGTGACCGCCGAGCGCAACGCCTACGGCACGCAAGTCGACTCGTTCGCCGCGCTCGTCGACGCGGGCTCTGCGCCCGCGCTCGCGGGCCTGCGCTGCGTATTCATCCGGGCGCCGCAGCTGAAGGCCCTCGGCCCCGGGGTCGAAGTGCTCGCCCGCGTCGAAGGCAAGCCGGTGTTGGTGCGCCAAGGCAACGTGTTCGCCGCGACGTTCCACCCGGAGCTCACGGACGACGCGCGAGTGCACCGCCTCCTGCTCGAAGCGATCTAGGCTCGACGCATCGCGTCGCCCTCGTACGCACCGGGGTCAGACCCCGAGTGCGTACGAGGCGCCCCCTCGCCCATGTCGACGGGCTCTGCTAAATCGCCTCCTCTTCTCGGTCCCGGTTCGCATGCCCACCCGCGGCGCGTGCGAGGTCTCCGGGGCCCGGGCTGCGGCCCACCCACGAGAAGGAGGATGAATGCGGGAATACGAGACGACTTTCGTCGTGCAGCCCGAGATTTCGGACGAGAGCTGCCTCGACCTCTGCACCCGGGTGAACGGAGTGCTGGAGCGCGTCGGCGCAGTGCCGTTGCTCCACGATGACCAAGGCAAGCGCCGGCTCGCCTACGACATCCAGAAGTTCCAGAAGGGCCGCTACGTGACGGCCTACTTCCTCGATGTCGAAGGCAAAGGCGTCGCCGAGATCGAGCGTCTACTGCGGATCGAGGAATCGGTGCTGCGGTTTCTGACCGTCCTTCGCCCCGGCGAAGTGACGGACATCGAGACGCGCAAGGTCGAAGCCGCGGAAGAGCAGCGCGTGCGCGCCGAGCGCGCTCGCGAGCGCGCAGCGCGCGACGCCGAAGAAGAGCGGATGCGCGCGCAGATGCGCGATGACGACCGCGGCGATCGCGACCGCGATCGCGACCGCGACCGCGATGATGACGGGGGAGACGACGAATGAGCGAGACAGGCGCACCCGGCGGCTTCGGCGGCGGTGGTGGTTTTGGCGGTGGCGGCGGTGGCGCGCGCGGCCCGCGGCGTGATTTCGATCGCGGCGCGCGCGGTCGCGACGGCGATCGTGAGCCGCGCGGTCCCATGAGCGTGAAGGCGCGCCTGCGTGCGAAGGCGCGCAAGAAGGCGCGCAAGGCGGCCAAAAAGAAGGGCGGGTCCCTTCGCAAGAAGGTCTGCCGCTTCTGCGCCGAACCGCGCACCGGCATCGACTACAAGGATCCGAAAGGCCTGCGTTACTTCGTGACGGAGACCGGCAAGCTGATCCCGTCGCGAATCTCGGGCAACTGCGCGAAGCATCAGCGCCAAGTCACCGTCGCGATCAAGCGCGCGCGGCACCTCGCGCTGTTGCCGTTCGCGTCGCAGCACGCAGGCTGAGCGGCCAGCAGCGCGCACGGCGGAGCGAAGGCGAGCGAAGTAAACGAGGATGGATCGGCGCTGCGAAGTGCCGATGGCAGATTTCGGATTGCGCGGCTTTGCGCGCGGCCCGCGGGAGAAAACGATGGCGCAAGTGAAGCTCATTCTGCGCGAGGACGTGCACGGCCTCGGCCACGCGGGCACCGTCGTGTCGGTGCGGCCCGGCTACGCGCGCAACTTCCTCTTGCCCGAAGGCAAGGCGATCCTCGCGACCGAATCCAGCGTGCACGAGCTCGACCACCACCAACGTGTGATCGCGGACAAGGTGGCGCGTGAGATGAAGGGCTACAACGCGTTGAAGGTCCGCCTCGAGGGCCTGAAGCTCGCGATCTCCGTGCAAGTGGGCGAAGAGGGCAAGCTGTTCGGCTCGGTGACGGCGCGCGAGATCGCGGATCTGATCGTGGCGCAGGGCGTCGAGATCGACCGCCGCGCGATCCAACTCGGCGATCCGATCAAGGAAGCCGGCGCGCATACGATCTCGGTGAAGCTGCACCGAGACGTCGTGGCGCAGGTGAGGCTCGAAGTGAGCCCTGCGGGCGCGAGCGCCGAGAGCTAGCTCGCCCGAGCGCACCGTCGCTCCCGACAGGGCCAGCTCCTGGCCGCGCGCTCCGGTAACTGGGGCCGAGTAGCCAGTTCGCGCGCGCATTTCTCGGTATCGTGGTCGTGCGGCATGAGATGATCCGAGCCTGCATTCGGCTCGTATCTCCGGGGGTGGGATGGCGGTGAGCGACTACGGCGGAGCCTATTCCGCGTCCGGTGGCCGTCGCCGCAAGCGCGAGAGCGGAGACGGCGAAAGCGCCGTCGATGCCTCGGCCTTTGCGGGCCGCATCCCGCCGAACGATCTCGCCGCCGAGCGGGCCGTGCTCTCGTCCTTGTTATTGGACGCGCGCGCCTTTCACGAAGTCCTCGCCGAGATCCACGCCGACGACTTCTATCACCCCGCGCACCAGACGCTGTTCAGCGCGATGTGCGCGGTGCACGACGCGGGCCGGCCGGTCGACCTGATCACGCTCTCCGAGTACCTGATGCTGCAGAAGCAGCTCGATTCCGTCGGCGGGCCCGTCGCGCTCGCCGAGATCGCCGACTTCGCCGCCACCGCCGCGAACGTCGCGCACCACGCACGCATCGTGCACGACAAGGCCGTGAAGCGGCGCCTGATCGGCGTCGCGACCGAGATCGTGCAGACCGGTTACGAGGAGACCGAGAGCGCCGAAAAGCTGCTCGACTTCGCCGAGTCGAAGATCTTCGACGTCTCGAAGGCGCAGAGCCGTTCGACGTTTCAGAACCTGCACGACGAGATGCCCGGCGTCTTCGACTACGTCGAAGGCATCATGAACCGCGCTGGCGCGCTCTCGGGCCTGCCGACGGGCTTCGACGACCTCGACGAGATGACGGGCGGGCTCCAGCCTGGCGAGTTGATCATCATCGCCGCGCGCCCGAGCATGGGAAAGACCGCGTTCGCGCTGAACATCGGCCGCAACGCGGCGGTCGACCATGGCAAGAAGGTGGCGGTCTTTTCGCTCGAAATGACGACGCGCTCGCTGATCGTGCGCCTGCTCTCGTCGGAAGCGCGCATCGATTTCTCGAGCCTGCGCAAAGGCTTCTTGCCGATGGCCGATTATCGGCGTCTGCAGGAAGCCGCGGATCGGCTCTCGCAGGCAAACATTTGGATCGATGACTCCGGCTCCGTCTCGATCCTCGAGATCAAAGCGAAGAGCCGCCGTCTGCAGGCCGAGCATGGGCTCGATCTCGTCGTCGTCGATTATCTGCAGCTCTCCCACGCCGACGGCCAACGCAATCGCAAAGACCTCGAGATCGCCGAGATCAGCAAGGGGCTGAAGGCGCTCGCAAAGGAACTCTCGATCCCCGTGGTCGCGCTCTCGCAGCTGAATCGTGGACCAGAGCAGCGCGACCCTGATAAGCGTCGCCCGATGATGGGCGACCTGCGCGAATCTGGCGCGATCGAGCAGGACGC
>JANNKN010000822.1:0-3693 GCA_031396315.1 Deltaproteobacteria bacterium | reverse complement strand
CCGAAATCAAGCACAGGCCGGCCCCGAACTCGGTGCAGCGCAACGCCCGAAAGCAGCGCTCCGTCTCGGCGCCCCGGTGCGCCCGACTGAGAGGGGCCGAAGCCGAGCCATTCGGCTCCGCGGCCCCCGGCCCCGCCGCGGCTGCGGATCCCGCGCCAACTACTTCAACTGCGTCCTGTCGTAGCCGAGAATCGTCCGCGCAATGATCAGCCGTTGAATCTGCCCGGTCCCCTCGTAGATGTCCGTGATCCGTACATCCCGAAACCACTTCTCCAAGAGATGCTCCCGCGACACGCCCAGCGGCCCCAACAAGTCGATGCACCCCTGCGTGATCTCGCGCACGGCGCTGCCGCCCTTCGCCTTGCTGATCGAGGCCTCGAGGTTGTTGTGCATGCCGGTCTCCGACATCCAGGAGGCGTTCAGCACGGTGAGCATCGCGGCCTCGTGCAGCGCTTCGAGGCGGTGGAAGCGGTCCGCCGCCGCGCTCTTGCCGTGGATGCCCGCGCCGTACGCGAGGTCGACGCCCGCGCTCTCGAGTTGCTCGCGCGTGAAGTCGAGCGCGGCGCGCGCGATGCCGAGGCCGAACGCAGCCGTCGCCGGTCTCGTCATGTTGAAGGTCTTCATCACGTCGCGGAAGCCGCCAGACTCGCCCTTCGGGATCTCCTCGCGCCCGCCGAGCAGGTGGTCGCGCGGGATGCGGCAATCCTTGAACACGTAGGCCGCGGTGTCGTCGGCGCGAATGCCGAGCTTCTTCTCCTTGTGCGCGACGATGAAGCCGGGCGCGGTCTTCGGGACGAGGAACGACTTGATGCCGGCGCGACCCGCTTTGCGGTCGAGCGTCGCCCAGATCACGGCGCCCTCGGCGCGGCAACCGGTCGTGACGAAGATCTTCTCGCCGTTCAACACCCACTCGTTCGTCTTCTCGTCGAGCACCGCCGTGGTCTGCACGAGCGACGGATCCGAGCCGCAGCCGGGCTCGGTGATCGCCATCGCGAGCAGCATTCCGCTCCAGCGCGCCTTCTGCTCCGCAGTGCCGCTGGCCGAGAGCGCGGCATTGCCGAGTCCGCCGCCGCCGCCGCGGCGCATGCGCACGGAGTAGTCGCCCCACGTCTGGGCGGCCGCCATCAACAGACCGAGCGTGACCGGGCCCGTGTCGCCCGGGCCGGCCTTGCCCATGATCGCGAACGGGCCGGGGAAATCCTTCGCCTCCGGCAGCGCGTCGGGCGGGAACTCGTGCTCGTTCTCGTCGTAGTGGCGCGCGTACTTGCGCGCGACGAGCGACTCCGATCGCACGTAGTCGAGGACACGCTGGTCTCGTTCGCTGAGGGTGAAGTCGATCATCGACGTTCTCCTGAATGATGCTGTGAAGCTGTTACGACTAGATTGCCGCGACGGTGTCGAGCACCGACAGCGTGCGCGCGTGCCGGTACCACATCTCGACGGGGTGCTCGCGGATGAAGCCGTGGCCGCCGAGCACCTGCACGCCGGCGTCGCTGAGCTTCACGGCTTGCTCGGCGGTGTACCCGAAAGCCTGTGCCGCCTCGCGCGTCGCGTCGCGCCCGTGTTCGAGATAGCTCGCGGCCTTCCACACCAGCCAGCGCATCGCGTCCGTCTCGATGCGCATGTCGGCGAGCTGAAACGCGATCGCCTGCTTCTGCGCAATCGCCTCGCCGAACGCGTGGCGGTCCTTGGCGTAAGGGATCGCGTACTCCATCACGCCGCGCGTGAGGCCGGTCAGCAGCGCCGCGCTCGCCGCGCGCGAGGACGCGAGCAAGCGACGCGCGTCGAAGCCGCGCTCGCCGCCCAATCGATTTGCGGCGGGCACCTCGACCTGGTCGAGCGTCAGCGAAACCGCGGGCAGCGCCTTCATGCCGAGCAACTTCTCGCGCTCGCCGAGCGTGACGCCGGCGGCGCCGCGCGGCACCACGAACGCGGCCAGCGCCGCGAAGCCGCCGCCGCTCGCCTGTGCGTTGCGCGCGATCACGAGCAACTCCTCCGCGCGATCGCCCATCACGACGAAGCGCTTCTTGCCGCTGAGCACGAACTTGTCGCCTTTCGCTTCGGCAACGGTCGTGAGCGCGAGCGGATCGAACACGGGCGACGGCTCGATCCACGCGACCGCGCCGCTCGCGAACTGGCTGCCGCAGAAGCGCGGCAGAAACCGCTTCTGCTGCTCGGCCGTGCCGTGATCGGCGATCGCGAACGCGAACGCGTTCGGCGCCGCCGCCGCGAGCGCGAGGCCGGCGTCGCCGCAAGCGAGCTCCTCGAGCACGAGCGCGTTCGTCACCGGCGAGCGGGCCTCGCCGCCGCCGCCCAGCGCGCTCGGCAACTGCGTCGAAGTGAGCCCCAGCTCCCAGGCCTGCTCGAGAAAGCCGGCGGGCAGTTCGCTCGCTTCGTCGGCGGCGCGCGCCGCTGGGCGCACGACTTGCGCCGCGAAATCGCGCAGAGTGTTACGGATCAGCTCCTGCTCTTCGCTGGGTCCGAAAGAGATCATCGGTTGGCTCCTGGCTCGCGGGGTCGCGCGATCTGGTGGAAGAAGTGATCGAGCGCTTCGCGGCCGCCTTCCTTTTGGAGGAGGCCGCGTTTGCGCGCATCGCGGGGATCGAGGAAGCCGAGCGCGACTGCGCACCAGATGCGCGTCTCGGCCGTGTATCGAACGTCGGCGTTCGCGGCGAAGCCTGCTGCGACGCGGCACGCGCCGTCGTCGATCGCGATCGACCAGACGCCGCCGCCCGCGCCGGTGAGGCGAATCTCGAACACGAGCTGAACGCCGCGCGCGCGCTCCTCGCGCAACAGAAACGGCAGCGATTCGAGGATCGATTGCGCGGAGGTCTCGGAGAAACGCTCGTGATCGAGCTCGAGATCGAGCGCCGCATGCAGCACGTACCAGCGCGCGAGCGCCGAGATCACCGGCGCGAGATCGTGCGCTCCGCTCGTGACGGAGTAGATCCCGCGCTCGCCGTCTTCGCGCGCGACCAGCCCGTCCTCCTGCAGCTGGCGCAGCCGCGCCGAAAGCACGCGCGGTGCGATGCCGGTGCGGCGTCGCAGCTCCTGGAAGCCGCACGGCGCGAGCAGGAGATGGCGCACGAGCACGAGCGTCCACTTGTCGCCGAGCCAGTCGAGGGCGCGGGCAACGGGGTCGAAGATGGCCCCCGGACGTGGAATGGGGGCCCTGGGCGCCACTTTCGCCAGTTCCGCCAGTTCGGCGCGGACCCCACTCGATGCACGACCGCCGCGCCGCGTAGAGCGATTCGCTCCCGCGCCGCGCGACGGCCGCCGGGCTCCGTCGGATTCTCGCTGAGATATCCGCTTAGCCATCGCTCCAGTATCTAGTAGATACTGAAGTAGCCGCCAAGCCCCCGCGCACGCGGACTCGGAGTTTTCTCCGCTCGCGTTCGTCCCTAACGTGCGCCCGCCGGAGGTGGACAGGGGATCGCCGGCGGGCAAGCACCGTCCGCGGGAGGAAAGTCCGGGCTCCATAGGGCAGGAAGGTCGTTAACGGCGACCCGGGGCGACCCGAGGGAAAGTGCCACAGAAACACCCCGCCGATGGCCGTCGATACTGCGCTCACGGTGAGTGCGCGCGGAGGAGGCACAGGCAAGGGTGAAATCGTTAGGTAAGAGCTCACGCGTCGGCGGGTGACCGTCGGCGGGGTAAACCCCTTCCGGAGCAAGCTCGAATAGGGGTGCTGCG
>JANNKN010000801.1:0-1804 GCA_031396315.1 Deltaproteobacteria bacterium | reverse complement strand
CGCAGTGAGGGTTGGATCGTGGGGAATTCGTTCGCGCCGAGCGGAGTTGGGGGGCGTCTGGCAACTTTGGCCGACCATGGCTTATGACCCGAAGGCGATTGAATCTCGTTGGCAGCGCGAGTGGGCGCAGCGCGGAACGTTCAAGGTCGAGATCGACCTCAGCCTGCCCAAGTACTACGTGCTCGACATGTTTCCCTACCCGTCGAGCGAAGGCCTCCACGTCGGGCATCCGAAGGGATACATCTCGACCGACGCGATCGCGCGCTACAAGCGCATGCGCGGCTTCAACGTGCTGCACCCGATGGGCTGGGACGCCTTTGGCCTGCCCGCTGAGCAGCATGCGATCAACACTGGCACTCATCCGCGCGCGACCACGAAGAGGAACACCGAGAATTATCGGCGACAGCTCGAGAACCTCGGGCTCTCCTACGACTGGAGCCGCGAGATCGACACCACCGACCCCGGTTATTACCGGTGGACGCAGTGGATCTTCTCGAAGCTCTACGAGCGTGGGCTCGCGTACCTCGCGGAAGTGCCGGTGAACTGGTGTCCCGCGCTCGGCACCGTGCTCGCGAACGAAGAAGTGATCGACGGAAAATCGGAGCGCGGCGGGCACCCCGTCGTGCGCGTGCCAATGCGGCAGTGGATGCTGCGCATCACGAATTACGCCGAGCGGCTGCTCTCCGACCTCGACGAGCTCGACTGGCCCGAGAACATCAAGAAGATGCAGCGCGACTGGATCGGGCGATCCGAAGGTGCGCGCGTGGTGTTCGCATTGTCCGATCACGCGGGCGAGTCGATCGAAGTGTTCACGACGCGCCCCGATACGTTATTCGGCGCCACCTACATGGTGCTCGCACCGGAGCATCCACTCGTCGCGAAGATCAGCGTGCCCGCGCAGCGTGCGGCCATCGACGCGTACGTCCGCGGAGCCGCGCGCAAGAGCGACCGCACGCGCGCCGCGGATGCCGACGAAAAGACGGGCGTATTCACGGGCGCGTTCGCGACGAACCCGGTGAACGGCGCGCGCATTCCCGTGTGGATCGCGGATTACGTACTCGCGACCTACGGCACTGGCGCGATCATGGCCGTGCCCGGGCACGACGCGCGCGACTGGGCGTTCGCGAAGAAGTTCTCGCTGCCGATCGTCGAGGTCGTGCGCGGCGGCGATGTCACTCAGGCGGCGCACGCGAGCGAAGGCATCGCGGTGAACTCGGGCTTTCTCGACGGGCTCGCGACCGAGGACGCGAAGCCGAAGATCACCGCGTGGTTGCAGGAGCGCGGCCTCGGCGAGGGCACCGTTTCGTACAAGCTGCGCGACTGGCTCTTCAGCCGGCAGCGTTATTGGGGCGAGCCATTGCCGGTGATCCATCTCGAGGACGGCACGACCCGGCTCGTCCCCGAGAGCGACTTGCCCGTCATGCTTCCCGATCTCGATGACTACCGACCGTCGGGCGAGTTCGAGACGCCGCTTTCGCGCGCCAAGCATTGGGTCGCCACCACGGACGCAGCGACCGGTAAGCCCGCGCGCCGCGACCCGAACACGATGCCGCAGTGGGCCGGCAGCTGCTGGTACTACCTGCGCTTCGCCGATCCCCATAACAAGCGCGAGGCTTGGTCGCAGGCAGCGGAGCGGTACTGGCTGCCCGTCGACCTGTACGTCGGCGGCGCCGAGCACGCGGTGCTCCACCTCTTGTATTCGCGCTTCTGGCACAAAGTGCTCTTCGACTTGGGCATCGTGCCTGCCGCGGAACCATTTCGAAAGTTGTTTCACCAGGGCATTATCCTCGGCGAAGACGGTGAA
>JANNKN010000734.1:0-3029 GCA_031396315.1 Deltaproteobacteria bacterium | reverse complement strand
CCGTGCCGCAGCTCGCGCCCGCGGAGGTCGCGAGCGCGATCGCGGCGGCCGAGCGCGCGCTACCCGCGTGGCGCGCGCGGCCTGCGAAGGAGCGCGCTGCGATCCTCCGGCGCTGGGCCGACCTGATGCTCGAGCATCGCGAGGACCTCGCGCTGCTGATGACCTCGGAGCAGGGCAAGCCGCTCGCCGAAGCGCGCGGTGAGATCGCCTACGCCGCGTCGTTCCTCGAGTGGTTCGGCGAGGAGGCCAAGCGCGCTTACGGCGAGACGGTGCCGAGCCCGTGGCCGGGCGCGCGCATCCTCGTGGTGCCGCAGCCGATCGGCGTGTGCGCAGTGATTACGCCCTGGAACTTTCCGGCCGCGATGCTGACGCGAAAAGTCGGGCCTGCGCTCGCCGCGGGCTGCACGGTGGTCGCGAAGCCGGCGGAGGCGACGCCGTTCTCGGCGCTCGCCCTCGCGGTGCTCTCGGAGCGCGCGGGCCTGCCGCCGGGCGTGTTCAACGTGCTGACGGGCGCGCCGGCAGAGATCGGCGCGGTACTGACCGCGAGCCCGACGATCCGCGCGCTCTCGTTCACCGGCTCGACCGCGGTCGGCAAGCTGCTGCTCGCGCAGTGTGCGAGCACGGTGAAGCGCGTCTCGCTCGAGCTCGGCGGCAATGCGCCGTTCCTCGTGTTCGACGACGCCGACCTCGAGGCGGCCGTCGAGGGCGCGATGGCCTCGAAGTTTCGCAACGCGGGGCAGACCTGCGTGTGCGCGAATCGGTTTCTGGTGCAGGCCGGCATCTACGACGCGTTCGCCGCGCGGCTCGCCGAGCGGGCGCGCGCACTGACAGTGGGCGATGGGCGCGAAGACGGCGTCGCCCAGGGGCCGCTGATCAACGAGGCGGCGCTTGTGAAGGTCGAGCGCCACGTCGCCGATGCGCTCGCTCGCGGCGCGCGGCTCGTGTGCGGCGGCAAGCGCCACGCGCGCGGCGGGACTCATTACGAACCCACCGTGCTCGCCGAAGTCACGCCCGCCGCGCAGCTCGCGAGCGAGGAGACGTTCGGCCCGGTGGCCGCGCTGTTTCGCTTCGGCGACGAAGCCGAGGCCGTGCGGCTCGCGAACGCCACCGAGTACGGGCTCGCGGCCTACGTCTACACGCGCGATCTCGGGCGTGCCTGGCGCGTCGCGGGCGCGCTCGAAACCGGCATGGTCGCCGTCAATGCGGGCATTCTCTCGACCGAGCTGGCGCCGTTCGGCGGCGTAAAGCAGTCCGGCCTCGGTCGCGAAGGCGGGCGGCACGGGCTCCAAGAATTCATCGAGTGGAAGTACGTGTTGATGGCCGGGCTCGGCGGCTGAGCTCGCGGGGCTAGCGGCCCTCGAAGCGCGGACGCCGCTTCTCGACGAACGCGCGCTGCGCCTCGCGCGCATCCTCCGTCTTGCGCAGCGGGCGCCCGAGCTGCTCCTGTCGCAGGTACGCCTCGTTGAGCGGAAGCGCGAGCAGCTCGCGCACACCGGCGCGCGTCGCGCGCACCGCGAGCGGAGCGTTGGCTGCGATCGCGTCGGCGGCGGCGAACGCGGCGGGCAGCAGCTCGCCGCGCGCCACCACCTCGTTCAGCAGGCCGATGCGCAGCGCCTTGGCGGCGTCGATCGGGCGCGCCGTCAACAACAGCTCGTGCGCATGAGTCCAGGGGATCTGGCGCGGCAGCAGTACTGTGGCGTTGCCGGTGGGGTAGAGCCCGAGCGCGACTTCCTCGAGCGCGAACGTGGCTTCGGGCACCGCGAAGCGCAGCTCGCTCGCGAGCATGAGGTCGAAGCCGCCGGCGCGGGCGTGGCCGTTGATCGCGCAGATCAGCGGCTTGCCGAGATCGAAGCCAGCGAGGAGCGCGGTGCCGACGTTGCGCAAGCCCTCGAAATCGCGCGGCTCGACGCGCTCGCCGCGCGCGAGCGCCTGGGCCGCCGGGATCGTGCGCGTCATGTCCATGCCCGAACAGAACACGCGCACACCGGCGCCCGTCAGCACGATCGCGCGCACCGCGTCGTCGACTGCAAGCTCGCGCCAGGCGGCGGCGAGGTCGCACAGCATGCCCGGGTCGAGCGAGTTGCCTTTCTCGGGGCGATCGAGCGTGACGAGCGCGACCTGCGCGTGTTCGGGCGGACGTTCGAGGCGGACGGGCATGCGGCCACTCTATCGCGCAACTCTGGGCGACCAGCGGCTGCGCGAGCGCCCGGCATAGAATCGTCTGCACGAGGAGAATTTCATGCCGCGACTCCGACAAGTTCCGCGCGAGCAAGCGCACGACGCCGCGCAGCGCATGTACAAGCTGCTGTTCGGTGAGCGGGATCCGCTCACGCAACCGGGTACCGCGACGGGCACGCCGGGCAACTGGTGGACGGTGTTCGCGCTCGTGCCCGAGATCTTCGACCACGCCGTCGCGGGCTTTCAGGTCTATCGCAGCGCGCGCAGAAAGCTCGATCCGAAGCTGCGCGAGCTCGGCCAGACGCGCGCCGGCTTCGCGCGCGGGAGCCAGTTCGTGTTCTCGCAGCATTGCAAAGCGTCGCGCGACGTCGGGCTGCGTGAGGAGCAAATCGCGGCGATCCCGCATTGGGCGGTCGCGAGTTGTTATTCGCCACTCGAGCGCGCGGTGCTCGCGTACACGGATGCGCTCGTGCTCGAAGGCGGGCGCGTGCCCGATGGCGTATTCGCGGCGTTGCGTGCGGGGCTCTCCGAAGAGGAGATTCTCGAGCTCACGTACATCACCTGCCTCTACGAGATGCACGCGACCATGACGCGCGCGCTGCGGCTCGAGTACGACGACGTGCCCGAGCGCATCGTCGAAGTGGCCGCGCCGGGCGCGCCAGGCGACCCGATGCGCGTCCTCGAGGCTCCGATGAAGGCGGTCGATCGCGCGCGCGGGTGAGCCTCGTACGCACCCGGGGTCTGACCCCGGTGCGTACGAGGCGAGCTAACTGCGGCTGCCCTGCACGTCGTGCCGCTGCGTGTAGAACGCGTAGCGGCGTTCGAGCTCCGCGACGTCGAGGCCGAACACG
>JANNKN010000709.1:0-7947 GCA_031396315.1 Deltaproteobacteria bacterium | reverse complement strand
GAGCGAGCCATCGCGCGCCGCGGCCCCCGGCCCGCCGCCAGGCGCGGCGCCCGCGCCACTCTCGACATCCCCACACGAGAAACCGCGTGGCTCTGACCCGCACGATCCTGATGGGCGACCCCGCGCATTTCAGCGTAAAGGGCGGCGCGAACCCGCACACGCGCACGCGCTGGGGCACCCGCCGCAGCGTCGACCGCGCACTCGCCCAGCAACAGTGGGCGCGGCTGCGCGACTTGTTACGCGAGCTCGGCGTGCGCGTGCTCGTCGTGCCGCCGGATCCCGCGCAGCCTGGCCTCGTGTACCCCGCCAACGCCGGTTTCCTCACCGACGTGGATGGCGAACAGCCGCACGCCCAGAAGCGCTTCTACCTCGCGAACCTGCTGCCTACGCGCGCCGGCGAGAAGGAGCACTACCGGCGAGTGCTCGTCGGGGCGGGCTTCGACGTGCGCGAGCTCGACGCGCGCTACCGCATGGAGGGCGAGGCGGATTTCTTCCCGGTGGCGAACCAATTCGTGCTCACCCACGGCGGCATCGAGCGGCAGCGCTTCGTGCCCGCGCTCGGCATTCCGCCGTGGAGGCGCGTCTACGGCTTCCGCACCGATGCCGCGGTCGAGCCGCTACTGCGCGAGATCGCCCTGCCGCGCGAGGTGTTGCGGATCGAGCTCGCGCTCGAAGCGCACTATCACGGCGACACCGCACTCTGCGCCTTCGGCGCGCGGCGCGAGCAGCTGCTCGTCTACCGCGCCGCACTCGCGCCCGGCGGCTGGCAGAAGCTCGCCGCCGCCTTCGGCGCCACGAACTTGATCGAGATCGAGGGCGCCGACGCTGCGCGCTACGCCGCGAACTCGTTCACGTACACGCGCGGCAGCGAATCTTTCTTGATCATGCCCGGGGGAATCTCCGATGCGCTTCAAGCGCGTGTTCGAGAGCGCGGCGTCATACCCATTACGGTGGATGTCTCCGAGTTCCTGAAGAAGGGCGGCGGCAGCGTGAAGTGCATGATCGGGGACCTGGGACCGGTCGCGGCGTGAGAGTCACCTTCAGCGGCGCGCACTCCGCGGATCGAGCGCTCGCGCCGGAACACGCAGGCGATACTCCTCGACGAGCTTCGCGTCGCGGCGGATCGCGTCGCTCGTTTCGAGCAGGAGCCGGGTGCCGTTCGTGTCGAACAGGCGCAGGAAGAGATCCGGCCGCTGCTCCCTAAAGTCTTTGAAGCGGCGCGTGTCGAAGCGGATCTCGAAGCGGCCGTCCGCGTCAGTGGTCGCGTAGCCGAGGGTGTCGTCGATCATCAGATCCTTGTCGAAGGCGCGCACCACGAGCTCAGCGAGCGGTCGCCCAGTCTCCAGCTCCTCGACGACGCCGCGCACGACGAAGCTCCGGCTCGGCGGGCGATCCGCTGGATTCGGCGCTCTGGCCATGACGCTCCCGGGGTACGGCATCCGAACCTGCCGCGTGAGTCGCAAGGCGATGCTACGAGGTCTTCGGCCCGTCAGCACTCAAGGCAGAATTCGCACCGGCTTGTCGCGCGGGTGCGCCTGGGGTGTGCGCGACCGCACGCGCGCCCTCGTATGCACCGCCCGCCGTGCAACGCGACGTGGTGCATCCCCGCGTCACTTCTCAGGGTCCCGACCGAGGTGCATGATCGATCTCGGACCGCAGGCAGCGGAGGCGTCACGCTGAGCCTGTGCCCGTCCGCGGAGGACACGCGGTCCTGAGAGATCGCCTCGGATTGCTCGGAGCGTGTCATCGGCGCGCGAATCGGCGACGCGGACTGATACAGTCGTGGGACTCATCACTACGCTCGATCGATCAGCGCACTTTCTCTTGTTGTGGAGGCTCGCAAGATGGCCATCTCGTTGGGCGGCCTCTTCGGGTTCGTGACGTGGTTTCTAGTGCGGTACTTGGTTGCAGGCCTCTACACCGTGGACCAGAACGAACGCGCTGTGAAGACGAGCTTCGGTCGCGCGGAGCGCGTCGGGACTGCGACCACGCTCGACGACCCCATCTCGGAAGGGCTCAGCGCCGAGGAGCGCCTGCGTTACGCCTATCCGCAGGTGCGCGTGATCATGCCCGGCGGCCCTTATTACCGGTGGCCTTGGGAGGAGGTGCGCAAAGTCACGGTGGCGACCCAGACGATCGACATGGCCAAGGATCTCGAAAGCCCGAAGGCCAATAACAACGGAACGATGCTCGAGGCGGTGACGAAGGACCAACTGAACACAGGCTTGAAGGGGCAGATCCGCTTCCGTGTCGCCGAGAAGAACCTCTACGCCTACTCGTTCGGCGTTCAGAACCCGATCGTGCACGTCATAGGCTACTTCATCTCGATCTTGCGCGAGCGCATCGCCAACTTCGAGGCGCCCGTGCCGCCGAGTCCGACCGGCGAAGCGCTCTTGGCCACACCCGAAGCCGCGACGGCAGCGATGGGCGTCTCGATCAACGACCTCCGCAAGAACCTGCGTGAGCTGAACGACCACATGGACCACGAGTGCCGCACTTCGGCTGCGCGCTACGGGATCGTGCTCGACGCCTCTCTCATCACCGGCATCGATCCACCGGCCGAGGTGGAGTCGGCTTTGGCCGCGATCAATACGGCCTACAACCAGGTGTCGTCCGACATCAGTCTGGCGCAGGCCGGAGCGGATCAGAAGATCGTGCAGTCGAAGCGTGCAGTGGAGATCGAAACGCTTCGCGCCGAGGCCGAGGTGCAGCCCCTCGTTGCAGTGGCGGAGCAGTTGACTGCGCTGAAGCAGACCGGTGCGGGCGCTCTAGCGACCTACGTGCGCAACGTGCGGCTGGGTCTCTTCGGAAGCGCACGGCGAGTGATTCTGGAGACGAGCCGTGAGTGACTTCCAGACCTTTCTCGTGGCCGCCTTGGTCGCCTTTCTCGGCTTCTCGTTGCTCGTACCGCTCGTGCTCGGCCTCGCTCGCACGGCCGGCGTGTACGCGATCGTCGAGGAGCGCCGCTGCCGCGTGTACGTGTTGTTCGGGAAGGTGCTCGGCGTGCTCGATGAGCCGGGTCTTCACTTCCTGCCAGCCAAGCTCGGCATCGCCGCCTTCGTCGTGAACTGGCTCGGTCGCTGTTACGTGCTCGACATGCGCCTCGACCAGGAGTACCTGCGCAGCACTCCGGTCAACTCGGAGGAGGGCGCTCCGATGGGCATCGGCATGTGGTACGAGATGTTCGTCGGCGACCCTGTGGCGTATCTATTCAAGAATGCCGACCCGCGAGGCTCGTTGGCCGCGAACGTAGGCAGCGCCACGATTCGCGGACTGTCCAACATGAAGCTGTCGTCGATGCTCGAGAATCGACACGCCATGAGTCAGACCGTACGCAACGAGGTATCTCCAAAGTCCCAGGAGTGGGGCTACAAGCTCGGATCCGTGTACATCCGCAAGGTTCACTTCCGGGACGCCGGCATGATCACGGGCATCGAGGCCAAGGTTGTGAATCGGCTGCGGCAGGTCACGTCCGCCATCAAGCAGGACGGCGCGAACCAGGTCAGCATCATCACGAGCACGGCCGAACGTCAGGCCGCGATCGAACTGTCGAAGGCGGCCGCCATGCGCCCGCGCATCGTGGGCGACGCTTTGCAACGCATCGCGCAGGATCCGGAGATCGCAGCGGCGATGTTCGAGATCCTCGAGACCCAGCGCATCCTCGGGAGCAAAGCCGAGATCACGCTCGTGCCCCGCAAGAGCGGTGTACTCGGCGACCTTGTCGCGGCCAACGCCGGGACGACGGCGACGACCTCGTAGAGGAACTCCCGCCCGTCGGCGAGCGCCGCCTTCTCACTGCCTCCTCGCGCGCGTATGCCGTCTTCACACTCGCGCCCCGCAGCGCCCTCTCCCGCCGAGATTCGACGCAATCTCGTGCCGTAATCACCGCGACCCGCGCAACCAGCGCCGCCTAGGGTGTGAGCGCTCGCCGGAACTTTGAAGTCGGCGAGCGCTGCACCAACGGAAGGGGGATTTGTGCGGATTCTGAAACACTTAGGGGTGCCGTTCGCGGCACTCCTGCTCGCAGGGTCGGCCTCTGCGAGCACGGTCAGTTTGCAGCTCTCTTGGCTGAACTCGGCGGGAGCGACGGTTACCTGGAACGGTTCGGACACCGGTACGCCCACGGGCACCGGTGCGGAAGAACAGTTCGTGGGAAGCTTTTCGCAGGCGCCGGGTTCCGGGGGCACCGGGCCTGGCGCCTGGGCACTCAGCTGGGATCTGACGGCCGACGTCGATCCCTTCGTGAATGGCTTCTTCTCGCTCCAGAACAACTCGAACATCGTTCAGACGTACACGTTCACCGTCTCGCTCCCGATTACGCCGCCGGTCGTTCCGGTGTCGTCGATCGGTGGCTCGATCGGCGTGACGGTCACGGACACGAACGGCAATGGCGTTGCCACGGTAGGCAGCGTCGGCACCGGTTTCGTGTTCAACGCAGCGAACGACGGGACCACGACGCTCCAGCTGATGGGCCCCGGCTTCGCGCTGAATGCGCCGTTCGCGGGGGGCTCGGCCACCGCATCGGCGAACGCTGGCCTGCCGGGTGGCACGATCGCCAGCATCGCGGCGAACGGCACGATCTCGATAACGCATTCGTTCACGCTCACGCCCGGTGACTCGGTCGGTCTCACCAGCTTCTATCTGGTGAACCCGGTGCCCGAGCCCGGCACGCTCGCGCTGTTCGCCGGAGGGGCCTTCGGCCTGCTGATGCTCGGCCGGCGCCGCGCACTCTGATTCACCCACCACCTGCTCCTGCAACACGAAGGGCCGGCTCCGAACACTCGAGGCCGGCCCTTCAAGCTTCCCCAACCCGCTCGCGAACCCGGCGCCCGCGCTGTCACACTGCCCGCATGCCCACTCAGCGCGTCACACGCATCTACACCGGCGACGACGGGGAATCTCACTTCGAGGAGCTCGAGCTCGAGCTGAGTGCCCTCGGTGCGATCGGCGCGATGACGAAGCCGCTCGCAGCGACGTCGATCCTGTTTCGCGAGACCGGCGCCGACTACGACCTCGGTTTCCATAATGCGCCGCGCCGCCAGTTCGTGATCATGCTGAGCGGCGGGCGCGTCGAGCTCGAAACCGGCAGCGGCGAGAAACGCGTGCTCGGCCCCGGCGATGTGCTGCTCGCCGAAGACACGACAGGCCGCGGCCACATCAGCCGCGCGCTCGACGCCGAGCCGCGGCGCTCGATCTTCGTCGCGCTGGAGTAGCGGCCTCGCTCACTCGATCCAAGCGCTGACGCGCTGCCCGCCGGTCCAGAACACTTTGGCCGAGCCCGCGATGACGCGGTGCGAACCGTCGCTCGCCAGGATCGTCGCGCCGTCGTCCGCGAACCGGACAGCCAGGGTCCGGTTTCCGACTCGGATCTCGGACCGCTCCTCGTCGCCGCGAACCGCGATCCGTGCGGGTTTCTCGCGCCTCGTCTCGACCAGAACGATGAGCATGCGGACACCCTAGAGTCCGCTCTTCCAGGCTCCTATGAAGTGCTTCACAGAACGCGAGATTCCTTCGCACGCATGCTCCGCCTCACCAACCTCCGCCTCCCGCTCGATCACGATGCCGCCGCGCTGCGCGCTGCGATCGTGGCAAAGCTGCGCATCCACGACGCGCAGCTGCGCGGTTTCGCGGTGCACAAGCGCAGCTGGGACGCACGCAAGAAATCGGCGATCGCCTGGATCTACACGCTCGATTGTCGCGTAGCGGATGAAGAGAAGTTGCTCGCGCGTCACGCCATGGACGTGCACGTCCGTGCGACACCCGACATGCGCTACGGCTTCGTCGGGCACGCGCCTGAAGACTTCTTCGCGAACGAGCGACCGCGCCCCGTCGTCGTCGGCTTCGGCCCGTGCGGCATCTTCGCCGCGCTCGTGCTCGCGCAAATGGGGCTGCGGCCGATCGTGCTCGAACGCGGCACGCAAGCCCGCCAGCGCACGCAGGACACCTGGGATCTGTGGCGGCGCGGCGAGCTGCACCCCGAATCGAACGTTCAGTTCGGCGAGGGCGGCGCCGGCACGTTCTCGGACGGCAAGCTCTACAGCCAGATCAGCGATCCGCGACACCTGACGCGCAAGGTGCTGACGGAGTTCGTGCAGGCCGGCGCGCCCGACGAGATCCTGACTTCGGGAAAGCCGCACATCGGCACGTTTCGACTCGTCAGCATGGTCGAGAAGCTGCGCGCGCAGATCACCGAGCTCGGCGGCGAAATTCGCTTCCAGCAGCGCGTCGCGGACGTGCGCATCGAGGCGGGCTGCCTGCGCGGCCTAACACTCGCGAGTGGAGAAGAGCTGCGCGCGGACCACGTCGTGCTCGCGCCGGGCCACAGCGCGCGCGACCTGTTCGAGGTGCTGCACGGGCGCGGCGTGTTCCTGGAGGCGAAGCCGCTCTCGCTCGGTTTCCGCGTCGAGCACCCGCAGTCCCTGATCAATCGCGCGCGCTTCGGACCGCATGCCGGCGATCGCCGGCTCGGCGCCGCCGATTACAAGCTCGTGCATCACGCAGCGAACGGGCGCTCGGTCTACAGCTTCTGCATGTGCCCGGGCGGCACCGTCGTCGCGGCCACCAGCGAGATCGGCCACGTCGTCACGAACGGCATGAGCCAGTATTCGCGCGACGATCGCAATGCCAACGCCGGCATCGTGGTCGGCTTCACGCCCGACGACTATGCGCTGCGCCGCGACGTCGAGGGCCACGTGCACCCGCTCGACGGCATCGCCTTCCAGCGCAGCTGGGAGTCGCGCGCCTTCGAGCTCGGTGGTGGCGCTTATCAGGCGCCCGCGCAGCTCGTCGGCGACTTCCTGCAAGGCGTCGCTTCGAGCGCTCTCGGCAGCGTGCTGCCGTCCTACCGCCCCGGCGTTCGCCTCACGAACCTCGCAGACCCGGAGCGGCCGAGCCTCCCCGATTGGGCCCTAGCCGCGATCCGCGACGCGATGCCGGCCTTCGAGCGCAAGCTGCCCGGCTTCGCGATGCGCGACGCCGTCTTCACCGGCACCGAGACGCGCACCTCGTCGCCGCTGCGCATCACCCGCAACAAGCAGCGACAGAGCCTGAACGTGCGCGGCCTCTATCCGGGCGGCGAAGGCGCCGGCTACGCGGGCGGCATCATGTCCGCAGCGGTGGACGGCATCGAACTCGCGGAGGCGGTGGCGCGAGAGATGTTGGGGATCGGCGCCTAGCGGGAGCGGCGCGGCGCGGCTCTCACATCCGATCGATGAAGACGCGCTCCTTCGCGATCCAGATCGACGAACGCTTGAAGTCGATGAACTTCGCCTCGTCCTCGACTGCGCGTCGCCCCGCCGCTGCCGCTTCGGGCCCGCTGCGTGCGGCGCCGCGGTCGAACCACACTTCGGCGTGGCCCATGTACGGCGGCGTCACGGTGCCGCGCGATTCTCGCAGCGCCTGCTCGAGCGGCGACTCGAAGCGATGCACTTGCTGGTACCTGAGAATTCCCATCGCCTCCGCCTGCGAGCGGATCAGCGGGCCGTGCGCAGTACGCCAATACAGCTGCGCTTCAGCGAGGGATTGCTGCGCGTGCTGGCGCAGCGGGAAATAGAGCTTCACGAGCGGGCTGCGTTCGCGCGCGAGCAAGTTCTCAGGGCTCGGGTTCACCTGCGGGTACTCGGTGGTGAGGTAGAGCGGAGAATTGGGCAGATCGATGAACTTCCGTTCGTCTTCGAGCAGCGCCGCGCCTGCCGCACGGCCCGCCTCGGTCGCGAGTGTGCTCGCGAGCGCTTGCTCGGATTCCCACCACAGCTCGGCGACGCCGTCATACTCCTCGGGTCCGCCGCGGCTCACCTGGTCCATGTTGACCTGCGCCACGATGGAGTCGCGTGGAACCGTGGGGTGGTCGGTGAAATGCGCGGCGCCAAAGAGTCCCTTCTCCTCCGCGGTATGCCACACGAACAGCACCGACCGGCGCGGCGGCGCGGTGACCAGCTGTTCGGCGAC
>JANNKN010000408.1:0-9231 GCA_031396315.1 Deltaproteobacteria bacterium | reverse complement strand
GCCCGTTCTTCGCGAGCCGCGCTGCGAGCGCCTCGACCGCGGGCACGAGTTCCTCTGGCTCGACGAGGCGATTCACGAGACCGAGGCGCAGCGCTTCCTCCGCGGCGATCGCATCGCCTGTCAGCAGAATCTCCATCGCGCAGGCCCAGGGGATCTGACGCGGGAGCCGCACCATCGAGCCGCCGCCGGGTACGAGCGCGCGCTTCACTTCGGTCAGCCCGAATCGGGCGTGCTTGACCGCGATGCGCAGATCGCACGCGAGCATCAGCTCGAAGCCGCCCGCGAGCGCGTCGCCGTTGAGCGCCGCGATCAGCGGCTTCTCGAGCGCGAACTCCTTCATCAGCGCGGCCTGCATCACGTTCGGGTCGCTGAGCACGCGCCGGTCGAACTCGTCCTCGGGCTGGCGGCCGCCCGTCCACAACGGGAGGAGCCGCTTCAGGTCGCCGCCGGAGGTGAACATCTCGCGGCCCGCGCCGGTGAGGACGCCGAGCCGAAGCGCGTCGTCGTCGCGCAGCTCGCGCAGCGCGTCGGCGAGGCCGCAGATCGCCTCGGGGCTGAGCGCGTTCTTCTGCGCCGGGCGATTGAAGGTGATCCAGGCGACGCCGTCGCGTTTCTCGAAGAGCAAATCCGGCATGCGCGCAAGTTAGGACAGGCGCGCAGCGCGCTAGGTGCGGAGTGCTCCGCAGCGCGCGCTTTACAACGCACGGCAGCGCGTGAAACACTGCGCGACGCCGCACGCGCGCCCTGGAGTTCACGCATTTGCGCATCGCCATCGAGATCGCGGGGCTGTGGGCCGCCTTCATCGCCACCCATCTCGGCCTCGCGAGCGTGCGCGTCGAGCCGCGCCTGCGCGCAAAGCTCGGCGACGGCGCGTTTCTTGGCCACTACTCGCTCGTCGCGCTCGCGATCTTCGTGCCGTTGAGCTGGCTCTACTTCACGAACCGCCACGCGGGCGAGTGGCTGTGGGTGATCCCGGTCGGCTCGGTGTTGCGAGCAACTCTTTACGTCGCGATGACCGTCGGGGTCGTGCTCACGGTCGGCGCGCTGGCGAAGCCGAGCCCGGCGTCGGTGGCGCCCGGCAAGGCGGAGGTCGCGGGCATTTACCGCGTCACGCGCCACCCGCTGGTGTTAGGGCTCGCGCTCGTGTGGGCACTCCACCTAATCCCCAACGCGAGCGCCGCCGACGTCGCATTCTTCGGCGGCTTCCTCGCGTTCTCGCTCGCCGGCGCGTGGCATCAGGACGCGCGCAAGCTGCACGCGCCGCCGCCCGGTTTCGCCGCGTTCCACGCCGCGACGCCATTCTTTCCGTTCACGGGCGCCGGCGCGTTGCGCGGCTTGCGCGAGATCTCGCCGTGGGTCTGGGCAGCTGGGCTCGCCGTCGCACTCGCCGCGCGCTGGCTACATCCGCGTGGGGTTTGGTAGAGCGGGACCGCGCGCCGCGCGCTCGTCGCGCGGGCTCAGCTCCGCGGCATCCACGGCTCGCTGAAGAACCAATCCAGCGCCTCGGGCTGAAACTCGCTCGGTGGCCAGTGTCGCCCGCCTTCGTCTACGCGGAACGTCACCTGGCAGCCGAGTTCCTCGAGCTGGCGACGCATCGGCTTCGCCACCTGCTCGAATGGAAACAGCTCGTCGTGGGTGCCGTAGGTCAGGAAGACGGCGGGGCGCTTCGTGCCGGCCTCGGCGCTGTCGGCCTCGAGCGCGAGGAAGCCCGCGGCCCAGGCCATCACCGCGCTGAAGAGCTGCGGGTTCGAGAGGCCGACCGAGAGCGCATAGCTCGCGCCGTCGGAGTAGCCGATCAGCGCCTGGCGACCGGCGTCGATCGGATAGCGCCGGTAGATCAGGTCGTAGGCGTACTCGAGGAAATCGAGATCGGGGCGCGGCGACGGAGACTCGCCAGCGAGCGCCGCACCGCCCTGAATCCCGAGCGCGATCAAATCCCAGGTCATGTGGAACGAGCGCGCCACCAACACGAACGCTTGCCGTTGCTGAGCCTCGAAGCGGTAGGCGCGCATCAGCGCCTCGTCCTGCCGCCCGGCGCCGTGGAGCACGGTGAGCAGCGGGTAGCGCTTCGCGGGATCGATCTCATCGGGCGTGTAGAGCGCCGCCCGCTGCGCGCCGCGTTCGAGCCAGACGAGCCCGAGCGGCAGCTCGAAATCGACCCGCTCCGGTCCGCAGTGGGCGACTCTCAGCTTGAGGCTGTCCATCGCCACAGCGTGCAACGCCGGACCGCGATGCGCTCGCGATCGCGATCGCGCTGCGCGTCTACCGCCGTCCGGCGGTGTCGCTTAGCCTGCACGCCTTTCCGGGAGCCCCCCTTTGCGCCGACTCGTCGTTCTTGCCGCCCTCGCCGCCTTTGCCGCATGCAGCAACTCGGACCCGGTCAAGCGGCCGCCCACCCCGCCGGTCGTGTCCACCACGACGATCAACTTCTCGACCTACCTCGGGAACGACCTCGCGGATGTGGTGCGCGACGTCGCGCTGGATTCCACGGGCAATACCTATGTGGTCGGCGGTGCGCTCTCGCCGAACCTGCTCCCCGGCATGCCGGTGCGCGCGTTCGGAGGAAACGCGAAGGAAGACGCGTTCGTCGCCAAGTTCAATGTGAGCGGCCAAGTCGTCTGGTGGACGTTCCTCGGCGGCAGCGGTCCCGATCGTGGTCACGCGATCGACGTCGATTCAAACGACGACGTGGTGATCGGCGGCAGCGCAGCCGACGGGTTCCCCGTCACCCCGGGCGCGGTCCTCACGACTTTCCAGGGCGGCGCGGGGAGCTGCGACCCGACGCAGCTCGCAACGAACACGACCACGGTCGTGCCTACGGCTGCGAAGTGTGACGTGAACACGACCGACCCCGCCCGCGACGGCTTCGTCGCGAAGCTCTCGGGCGCGACCGGAGCGCTGCTTTGGGCGACCTACTTCGGAAGCGGGACGTTAGAAGCCAATGCCTATGAGCAAGCCTCGTTCTGTCAGCCCAACGCCGGGCCCTTCATCACCGACGACGCCATCACAGACTTCAACGACGACTCGGACCCTCGAACGAGTGTCGTGCGCGACGTGGCCGTGGACCCTGGGAGCGGTGAGATCTATCTGACGTTCTCGGTGCGGTCGTCGCCCGCATTCTTCTCCGATCCCGATCTCGTCTGGGCGACCACCAATGCGGGAAGCGACACTCAATGTGACATCTCCGACCCGGACGGCCCCGGCGCCGGCACCGCGCCGCCGCTGGACGGCCCCGCGAAGCCCGCCGTGATCCGCAACCTCCCGCCGGTCATCCTTGCGGCGCTGCAGAACGGCGATCAGCCGAGCGCTCCTGGGCTCGACACCATCGGCGGCTCGGGGGTCGATGGAATGCTCGCGAAGCTCGCGCCGGATGGAGCGAGTTTGCTGTGGGCGACGTACGTCGGGGGTCGCGGCAACGAGAGCGACGCGATGTCCGTTCGGCTCGACTCGCAGGGCAACCCGGTCGTTCTGCTCGTGACCGAAAGCAGCTCTCCTAACTTCGATCGCGTGGCATCGCAGGATCCGGTGACCAAGCTCGCTCTCACGACGGAGCCGATCGTCGAGAACGGCTTCGACCTCACGTTCAACGGCGTCTCCGACTTCTATCTCGCGAAGTACGCACTGAACGGCCCGTTGATCTGGGCAACCTACCTGGGCGGCCGCTCGACCGAGCTCATCGAGAACGCGAACCTCGCGCTCCGCATGGACGACACGGTCGTCGTGGCCGCGCAAACCTCGTCGACCGATTTCACGCCGATCAACGGCGCCAGCTTCGACCCGGTGTTCAACGGCACGACGGTCGGCGGCGGCTACTTCAGCGGCGACTGCGCAATCGCGACGATCGCGCCCGACGGCGACGCGTTGCTGGGGACGACGTATTACGGCGGTGCGGGCGGCGACGCGTGCTCGGGAGTCGCGTTCGACTCCCAGAATCGCATCTACGTGACCGGCGGAACGACCTCGACGGATCTGCCGATCCGCTCCGGCCCCCACCAGGCGCAGCGGCCCGGCCCGTTCTCCGGCTTCCTCGCCGTGTTCAGCCCCGATCTAACGCAGCTGCTTCACAGCGGCTACTTCGGTGGCACGGGGCTAGGGAACGCGAACCAGGTCTTCGTGCGGAGCAGCGCCGCGAACAGCGCGAGCGTGGTGTTCGCCGGCGCCTCCGAGGCGGCCTATCCGCTCACGCCGTCGCCGGGCACGCCGGCGCGCGGGACCGTGACGGCGCCGCCGGCCCATGGTGTGCTCTCGGACGTGACGATCCAGATCCAGTAACCGGCCGCGCAACGAATCGCCTGGACGCGGGTTTCCCGGCTCGCATCCTGCTCGCGCGTCGCTCGGCTTGTGACCGCCGACCCGGCAGGACGGGGTCCGTCCCTTAGGCTCGGCGCATCTCTGGAGGGAACTCATGCTGCATCGCGTCCTCGTCGCTGCGCTCCTGCTCGTGCTCGCCGGCTGCGGGGGCGCCTCGGACTCGTCCGGCAACCCGCCGCCGCCCCCGCCGCCCCCCCCGGGTACGACGACGATCAACTTCTCCACGTACCTCGGGAGCAATGCGCACGACTTCGTGCGCGATGTTGCGGTGGACGCGAGCGGCAACGTTTTCGCGGTGGGCGGCACCGAATCGAACGATCTGCCGACCACGAGCGGGACGGAGCAACCCAACCTCGCGGGCGATGAGGACGCGTTCGTCGTCAAGTTCAACGCGCAAGGAGTGATCCTCTGGTCGACTTTCCTGGGCGGGCCGAGCCTCGACCGCGCTTACAACGTCGAGCTCGACGCACAGGGCAACGTCGTAATTTCCGGGCGCGCCGGCGTCGGCTTCCCGGTGACGGCGGGCGTGATCCAGCCGCAATTCCAAGGCGGGACGCCAGGCCCGGTGTATCCGTCGATGGATGCATTCGTCGCGAAGCTGAACGGCGCGAACGGCACGCTGATGTGGGCGACCTACTTCGGCGCGAGCATCGACCAGCACATCATTCGCGACATCGCGATCGATCGCGCGACCGGCTTCATCTATCTCGCCGCGTCCTCCGACCCGGGGACGTACACGGCGGCGGTGGCCGCGGCCTTCCAGAATGGTCACCGCACAAACCGCTTCGGCGGCGAAGACGGCGTGCTCGCCAAGCTTTCGGCCGACGGCGCGAGCATGCCCTGGGCGACCTTCGTCGGCGGCACGGACGAAGAGAGCGGCACGGCCTCGGTGCGAGTCGACTCCCAGGGCAACCCGATCGTGTTCTTCTCGACGCTCTCGACGAACGCCGAGACGACGGCCGGCGCGTACGACCGAACCCCGAACGGCCAATTCGACTGGTACGTGGCCAAGTTCGCGACGAACGGTCCCTTGATCTGGGCCACTTACCTCGGAGGCAGCGGCAACGAAGCGGCCGAGACGCACAATCTCGCGATCCGCGGCGACGACGCGATCGTGATCGCGGCAGCATCGGGCTCGTCGTCGGCCGGCGGCGGCGCGACCTTCCCTGCGACTTCGGGCGCCTACGACACCACGTACAACGGAACCGGCGGCGCCGGGACCGGCGGCGGAACGAATTATCCGACCGATTGCGCGATCGCGATTCTCGCGCCGGGCGGCGGCTCTCTGCTCGCCGCGACCTATTACGGCGGAAGTGCGGGCGAGGCCTGCGAAGGCGTCGGCGTGGACTCGAATGGCAACGTGTACGTGACCGGCGGTTCCTATTCGCAGCTCGCGACCACGACCGGAGCGCACCAGAGCACCAAGCCCGGCAGCCTCTCTCCATTCGTTGCCGTGTTCAATCGCGACCTCACTGCGCTGCGTTACGCCTCTTATTTCGGGGGCAGCGGCGATTCCGTCGGCCGCGATCTCGCCGTCCACGGCGAAGCGCATCTCGTGATCGGCGGTGAGATGGGTGCAGGCTTCCCGCTGCGCAATGCAGCGCGCTCCAGCGTCTCCGCGGGATTTGCGCACGGCGGCGTTGCAGACCTGACGGTCCCGCTCGGGCCCGGCTGAGCCGGCATTAGAGTTCGCAGGCAGAGCTCTGCGGAGCGGCGCTCGGCCGCCTAACGCTCGAGACTGCGCCGGCTACCATGGGTGATCGCGCGCAACACGAGGGCACCGCCATTCGCGCGTTTGAAAAAATACCGGGATGGCTCGCTCTTGGCGTCGCCGCCGGAGCGTTCGCCTGCTTCCGGCTCGCCGAGGTGAACCCCACGCTGCGAGGCGAGAGCGGGATCGTGTTCCTCGCGTGGTGGTGTGGCTCGTTCGCGTTGCTCGCGCTCGCAGTTCCGATCCTTCAGACCCTGCTCGCACGCCTCGCGGCGACATCCGCTTCGCGAGCCGAGGCGACCTCCCTCACGCGCGGCCTCGCGCTCGCGGTCGCGGCCGGTGCGGTGATCGCAGGCACGATGGGCATCGGCGGAGGGGCGCTGCGTTGGGGAGTTCGCGGCGCGGTCGTGCTCGGGGTCGCCGTCCTGCTCGCGCGCGCGCGCCAGCGCACGCCGGCTTGGCTCGAGCACGCAGTGTTCGCAGTGGCGCTGGCCGCGGCGGTGCTCGTGCCCTGGCGCGCCGCTGAGCGCATTCGCGCGAACGTCCCGCCGGCGATCTTTTCGGCGCCGCCCGCGATCGTGAGCCAGCAAACGCCGCTGCTCGTGATCGGCCTCGATGGGCTCGAGTGGAGAAAGCTGCGGCCCTTGATGGCGGCGGGGCGGCTCCCGACTTTCGCGCGCCTCGTCGAGAGCGGCGCGACCGCACCGCTGCGCACGCTGGTTCCCACCTGGTCTCCGATCGTTTGGAACACCCTCGGCACGGGGCTCGAGGAGACGGGCCACGGAGTTCGCGATTTCTCGGAGCTGCGCTTTCCGGGCATGCAGTGCGGGGTTCAGCGCCTCCGCAAGGACCCCGCGTTGATGCCCGCGGGCGTCGGAGTGCCAACGCTCGTCCAGCTGCTGTTCGGCATCGGACTCTTGCGCGAGTTTCCCATCACAGGTTGCCAGCGCACCGAGCCGGCCTTTTGGGATGCGTTCTCCGAGGCCGGCGGCCGTGTCGCGGTCGTGAGTTGGTACGCGACGTGGCCGGCGTATCCCGTTCACGGCGCGCTCGTCTCTGATAACAACCCCGCGCGCGCTGCGTTCCAGGCCACGGAGTTCCTCGGCAAGCTCGACGGCAGCGGCATCACCGAGCCGCCGGAACTGCTCGCGCGCCTGTCCGCGCTTCGACTCGCGCCCGATTTGCGCGACGACGCGCTCTCGCTGGCGACGCCGATCTTCTCCGAGCTGTCCGCCGAAGAACGCGAGAAGCTTCGCGGCACTGGCGCGCTCGCGCTGTTTCGAGCGATCAAGGGCAGCGACGAATTCGTGTTCCGGAGCGCGCAGGATCTGCTCGCGAAGGATCAGCCTGCGTTGGTCGCGATGTATGCGACGGGCATCGACAACGTGAGCCACCGGTTGGGCAAGCGCCCCGGCATCGTGGACCACTACTACGAATACGTGGACGGGTTGCTCGGGAGGCTGCTGGCCGCCGTCCCCCCGAACGCGACGCTGCTGATCGTCTCCGATCACGGCTGGAACTACGAGCAGGGAACCTTCGGGCACCCGAATGCACCCGATGGCGTGTTCCTGTTGTCGGGCCCTGGCGTTCCCGCCGGCGAGCTAAGCGCTTCGCCCCACGTGCGCGACGTTGCGCCGACCGTGCTCGCGCTGCTCGGGCTGCCTCCGAGCACGCGCATGCGAGGCGCCGCCGTGTGGGATGCCCTGCCGGAGCACGTGCGCGAGAGCGCCAAGCGCCGCGCCGCGCACGACTACGCGACGCTGATGCGGCACCCACCGCGCGGCGGCGACTCCGCGCAGCTGCAGGAAGAGACCATGGATCGCCTCAAAGCGCTCGGGTACGTGGAGTAGATGGAGTAGAGGTAGGCGCGCATGCAGGAACCGCTCGGCTTCATCGGCACCGGCACGATCGGGAACCCCATGGCGGAGCGCTTGCTCGCCGCGGGCCACGCGCTCGTCGTGCACGATGCGCGGCCCGGCGCTGCGACGAACCTAATTGCCGGCGGTGCTCGCTGGGCAGCCAGCCCGCGCGAGATCGCAGCGCAGTGCCGCGTCGTATTCACGTCGCTGCCGGGCCCGCGCGAGGTAGATTCAGTCGTGCTGGGCGAGAACGGCCTGCTGGCAGGTGCGCGCCGGGGCGATGTGCACGTCGAGCTCAGCACGAGTTCGCTCGCGGCGGTGCAGGCAGTCAGTGCCGCGGAAGCGAGTGCGGGCGTGGCGCTGATCGACGCGCCAGTCTCCGGGGGGGCGCACGGCGCGCGCCAAGGCGCACTGACGGTGATGGCGAGCGGCGAGCGCGCCGCGTTCGAGCGCGTCGAGTCTTACTTTGGCGCCTTCGCGAAGCGCGTGTTCTATCTCGGCGCGAGCGGCAACGGCACGCTCGCCAAGCTCGTCAACAACCAGATCTTCTTGTGCGCTGGCTTGCTCCTGCAAGAGGGCTTCGTGCTCGCGGCGAAGGGCGGCCTCGACGCGAAGACGCTGCTCGAGGTGGTGCGCGCGAGCTCGGGTGCCACCTACGCAGGTCTCGCTGACCTCACCTTTGCGCGCACCTTCGAGCAGGCGTTCTTCACGCTCGCGCTCGCCGAGAAGGACGTGTCGCTCGCGCTCGAATCGGCCGGCGCGCTCGGCGTGCCGATGCCGGTCACCGCTGCGGCCCACGAGACGTATGCCCGAGCTGCTGCGGCCGGCCACGGCACGAAATCGTTCCTCGCGAGCTTGCTCGAGATCGAAGACGCCGCGGGCGCGCAGGTGGCGAAGCTCTCGAAAAGCTGACGCGCCGGGTTCTGGCATGGGCGCGCGCGGCTGCGGCACCTTGAGCCATGTACGCCCGAGGGAGATCGCGGCCATGAAGCTGCTCTGGTTCCACCTCATGCCCTACACGGATCTCCCGGGCGACTTCAAGGAAAAGCACGCCTCCGTCTGGGTCAACATCGATCCCGCGCTGTTCGATCCCGCCAAGGCCAACGGCATGTACAACGACTTCCTCGACGAACTCGAGTTCGCCGCCGACGTCGGCTTCGACGGCATCTGCGTCAACGAGCATCACTCGAACGGATACGGCTTGATGCCGTCGCCGAATCTGATCGCTGCGACGCTCACGCGCCGCACGCGCGACGCCGCGATCTGCGTGATGGGCAACTCGCTGGCGCTCTACAATCCGCCGACGCGCGTCGCCGAAGAGTTCGCGATGATCGACTGCATCTCGGGCGG
>JANNKN010000682.1:0-2815 GCA_031396315.1 Deltaproteobacteria bacterium | reverse complement strand
CCCAGAACGACGCCTCGTCCGGCTGCCAGGCCATCACCTCCACCCAGCGACGGGCCAGCTCGTGCAGGTTTGCCGTCCGGTCCGCGACGCTGAACGTCGGTGGCGGATCGGTCGGCTCGCCGCTCGGCATCGCGGCGGAGATGGCTCTCCAGATCTCGTCGCGCTCACCACGAAGTGGGCGCCCGCCGCGATGCGCCTCACTCAGCACGAACTCGGCGCCCATCGCGCTACCAGATGCGGGAGCGGACGTGCTTGCTCCGATACACGAGCACGTCCACGAGCGCGCGGTTCCAGGCGTTGGTTTGCTGCGCAGTGCCGGGCTCGACGCGCTCGTCGAAGAAATCGCGGCCCTCGGCGAGCTCGCTCGCCATGCGCTCGAACAGGTCGTCGTTTGCGAGCCCGTCGCGCACGAGCTCCGGGTGATAGGTGACGATGTCGGAGACCACGGCGCGCGCGAGCCGCAGCGCGCGCTCGGGATCGGCGATGCGCGTCATCGCATACGCCGCAGCGCGGGGCGCGGCGGCTTCGGGGGGCGCGCGGCGAGCATGCGCTCCATGTAGGGCGGAACGACGCGCTCCGCGTCGAGGCCGACGGCGCGCACGTAGGCGGTGAGGAAGCCGCGCACATAGACCGACGCGGGCAGCGCGTCGAAGCGCTCCTCTTCGAGCCAGCGCAGATAGCTCGCGCTGATCTTGGTGGTGGAGGCGACGCGATCGAGCTCGATGCCGCGCGCGATGCGCCAGCGCCGAAGCCGCGCGCCGTCGAAGGGCCCATCTTCCACGCTCTCTTCGAAACCGCGGATCTCGGCCGCGTTCTCGAGGCCTTGTTCGTCCGCGTCCGCGAAGCTGAGCGAGAGCTCGATCTTCGCGCTCGAGCCGAGCGTCGCATCGTATTCGCGCCGCTGCAGCTCGTGCGAGAGCACGGCATAGGCGAGCTCGATGCGCTCTTGCAGCGCGTCGAGCTCCTTCTCGTCGTAGATCGAATACGTGGCGAGCGAATCCGAGGAATAGGTCGAGCGTGCGATGCGGTAAGCGCGCTCCACCTGGTCGGCGGTGGCGTCACGCGTGAGCTCGAGAATCTCATAATGCGTCTGGTCGGAGAAGGGTTTCATCGCGCGTCGTCCTCGGCCTTCGGTAGCGGCACGCCCTCGGCGAGCTTGCGAGCGATGCGCCGCAGGTAGATCGCGGCGTCGCCGTCCGGCGCGATGTCGAGCAGCGGCCGGCGTTGCTTCACGGATTCGAGCACGGCGGGGTCACGATTCAGGTAGCCGATGTAGTCGGCGTCGATGCCGAAGAAGCGGCGGCACACGCTGCTGACGGAGAAGCCGAGCTTCACGTCGTCGGCGGTCGCGACTTCGTTCACGACGATGCGCGGCCGGAAGCGGCGCATCGTCTCGACGAAGCGCTGGCCGTCCTCGGAATCCATTCCCTCGATTTCACGCAACAAGTCGAGCGGCGTTTGAATGCCGCGCGCGTTGCGCTGGTCCATCGCCTCGCGCACGAGTGCACGCGCGTCGTGCTTCTGGAGCGCAGCCTGCATCCGCCGGTAGAACGCGGCGCGCACGAAGGTGTAGGCGTTCTCGACCGAGGTGGGCTCGGGGTGCACGACGATCAGGCCGTCGTCGCTGACGAGGAAGTAGTCGAGCGTTGCAGCATGCGCGCCGGCGCCGCAGTCGACGATCACGAAATCGCACGGCAGGCGCCGCAAGCCCGCGAGCAGCTCCGCGCGGCGGGGCGCGTCGGGCTGCGCGCCCGCGAGGTTGCCCTGCGTCGCGGCGATCAGGCCGAGGTTGTCGGTAGGCGTCGCAACCACGAGCCGCAGCAGGTTGTTCTCGCGGCCGGCGATGAAGTCCGCGAGCGTGCGCGTCGGGTTCTTCACGCCGAGCAGCGTGTGGAGGTTCGCGCCCTCGACGTCGGTGTCGATCGCGATCACGCGATAACCGGCCCGCGCGAGCGCGATCGACAGGTTCGCGGACAGGAACGTCTTGCCGACGCCGCCTTTGCCACCGCCGACAGCGATGAGGCGCGGACGCGGCACGTCCGAAAGCTGGGGGGTCGGTTCCGTAGGGGGCTCCGCGTCGAGTCGTTACTCGACGAGCTCGGTGTTCCAATAAGAGGCGTCGACGACGCTCAGGAACGGACGCCATTCCTTGTATCGCACGCTCGAGAACATCAGGTTCATCAGCGGCGTCCAGCGCGGACGCTCGGGCCTCTTCATCAGCTTGAGGCTCGCCTGGCGGGGCGTCCGCCCACCCTTTTGGCGATTGCAGTCGATGCAGCTCGTGACGACATTCTCCCACGTGCTCTTGCCGCCGAGTGCGCGCGGGATCACATGGTCGAGGTTCAGCTCCGCGCGCCTCGGCTTGATGCCGCAGTACTGACACTGGAAGTTGTCGCGCGCCATCAGGTTGATGCGGCTGAAGCGCACGTGACGACGCGGCAAGCGGTCGAACGCGACGAGCACGATCACGCGCGGCATTCGGATCGGACCGTGCGGAGTTCCGATCGACTCCTCTTCGCGCGCGACCGCCAGCTGGCTCCAGCTCGCGAAGTCGAAGGTCTTGTATTCCTCGTCGATGACGCGCGCGATGCCCTGATAAACGAGCGTGAATGCGCGGCGCGCCGACGTAACGTGAATCGGCAAATACGAGCGATTGAGGACTAAGACGCTCGAGTTCAACATGCGGCGGGGCAACTCTACGCGACGGGCCCAAAGGCATCAATCAAAACGCAGCGAGCGGAACGCGCTCGCGAGCTGGCGCTCGTCGTCGGAGAGCAGCGCGCGCACATCGAGCACCCAGTACACCGCCAGCAGC